>WQVF01000010.1 GCA_009781725.1 Defluviitaleaceae bacterium | reverse complement strand
TGCGAGCAAAGCGAAGCAATCCAGAAGGTTTGATTTGCTGGATTGCTTCGTCGCTTCGCTCCTCGCAACGACGAGGCAAGTGCATAATTATTCATAAAAATGCTTAATGAGACAGCCCCTTTAATATATTATAGTTTTGTTAATCCTACTGTCCGCTGGCCCGTCTCACTACCTGACCAGCGGTATAATTCAGTTTTATCATAATATTATAACCGGTATCGGTTTGCTCCATATCAAAGTGGGTATCTATGCCGGATTGGCGTACCATATCCAAATTTTCCTTGATAGAGTTGGTAAGTATACGGATATCCCGTATGTAGGCTTTGAAGGGGGATTGGCCGCCGATTGACTGGGTTACCGGGGATAGTGTTGCCTCAATTAGGGCTTCGGTTTTGCGGACGGTCAAACCTTGCTTTATTACTTTGGTCAACACTTCCAATTGATCTTCTTCGTTGGATAGCTTCAAGAGTGCCCGAGCGTGACGCTCCGTAAGATCGTTGTCGATTATCAGTTTTTGTACATTGCGGGATAGCCGCATTATTCTTATTTTATTGGCAATGGTTGATTGGGTTTTGCCTATCCTGCCTGCTAGGGCTTCTTGGGTAAATCCGTAGTCGGTCATTAGATTGGACAGACCATGGGCTTCTTCGAAAAAGTGGAGATCCTTCCGTTGGAGGTTTTCTATCATGGCAAGCACTGCGCTGTCGTGGTCTGTTATATCCACAACAATAGCGGGAATTGTGCTTAAACCAGCCAGTTTGCAAGCCCGAAGCCGGCGCTCACCTGCTACAAGCTCATAACCGGCACCATTTATATGACGTACACTAATGGGCTGCAAAACGCCATAGGTCTTTATGGAAGTTGCTAGCTCCTCCAAGCTTTCCCGGTCAAACATACGACGGGGCTGGTATGGGTTAGAGTTAACAATCCCAAGGGGTAGGTGTAGTATCTCGCCTCCGCGGGTAAAATGTGATGGATTTCCCTTTGTCATTGTACGCACGTCCTTTGTAATTTTTTGGAAGTATATCACTGGGCAAGGGTGGGCAATGAATATTTTAAATTGTAAGAATATTTCCCAAATGGCAAAATACTACATGGTGTCCTATCTATAGATGGGGCTTTTTTGTGGCTTTTGGGGGAATTGAGTAGGCGGATAATATGTATGGTACATAATAGCATAAATCAGAACGCTTGTGCTAGTCCTTTGAACTTTTGCATATATATTTTTATGGACAAAGGTAAATGAAAGTGACTGTTGGCAAGATGGCTCAACTCGTCATTGCGGGGAGCGAAGCGACGAAGCAATCCAGTATTCGCGTGGGCTTGGATGGATTGCTTCGCTACGCTTGCAATGACAGTTTATGGGTTTGCCAATGGCTCCAAAGGAGAATGCACGTGACAGAATCAAAACTGCATATCGGCCTGACCCAGGCGGATGTTGACTTCTCGGCCCATATGTACGGAACCAACACTATTTCCCAAAAAGCAAAGGTTGGATTCTTAAGGCGGTATATTGCCAGCTTTGGGGATCCCATTATTCGGATTTTGCTGGTGGCACTTGGGGTTAATCTTTTATTATTATTCCGGGATGCCAACTGGTATGAGTCTGTTGGGATTGCCGTTGCCGTGCTTCTTGCCACCCTTATTTCCACCCTTTCGGAGTATGGCAGCGAATCTGCATTTGAGAAGCTCCAGGAGGAAGCCGCCAATGTGAAATGCCGAGCCCGACGGGATGGCAAGCTGATTCTCATTCCCATTACAGATATCGTGGTAGGGGATGTCATTTATGTACAGGCCGGGGAACGAATCCCTGCTGATGGGGTATTGGTTTCAGGGGAGATATCCGTAGACCAAGCTGCACTCAATGGAGAAACCCGTGAGGCATATAAATACCCTGGCGAGGTCACTTGTGGCAATACACCACTCGATTTTCTTTCCAAAAGCGGGTTGTTTAGGGGTAGTGTTGTCTGCTCAGGAGAAGGAATCATGGCAGTTACCCATGTAGGTGATGCCACATTTTATGGGCGGTTAGCCTTGGATGTCCAAGAATCAACAATAGAAAGCCCTCTTAAGGCACGGCTGACACAGCTTGCAAAAACCATCAGTCGTTTCGGTTATGCCGCGGCGGTAATTGTTGTTATCGCGAATTTGTTTAACGGAATAGTTGCAGCCAACCATTTTGATATTTATCTGATTTCCGCCCATCTGGCTAACCGCGGTCAGTTAATGCGGGATATTATGCAAGCCCTGACCTTAGGTATTACGGTAATTGTAATGGCAGTCCCAGAAGGGCTCCCCATGATGATTACGGTAGTGCTCTCAGCCAATATGCGCCGGATGCTTAAGGATAATGTGTTGGTTCGGAAGCTGGTTGGTATCGAAACCTCCGGCAGTCTTAATATTTTATTTACGGATAAAACCGGAACTTTGACAAAGGGGATGCTGGAAGTCACAAGTTTTATCACCCCCCAAGGGCGAGTTCTGGATAGTGAGGAGTTTAAGGGTGAGCTGCCCCTATATAAGAAGGTGGCGATTAATTGCTTTTATAATAATTCTGCACAAATCAGTTCGAAAAAGCTGCGGGCCGTAGCTATTGGTGGCAACTCTACAGACCGGGCATTGCTGGAATATATAATGGAAGACGCGGCTCGCTTGCCTTCATATGAAAAGATGCATTCCCGTCCCTTTAATTCCAGGGATAAGATGTCCCTTGCGGTGGTATCTACCCATAATCGTGACCACTCAGTTGTTCTGGTAAAAGGCGCGCCTGAGATGCTGCTGCCACAATGTCGATATGCATACAATGAAAGGGCAAAACGCGAGATCTTTCATCATCCAGCGGAGGTAAAAAAAGCCCTATCCGGGCAGGCTCGGGAAGGGGTACGGCTGCTGGCACTTTGCGAAAACAACTCACCAGACATAGAAAAGGGAAATCTTACATTGGTAGGTTTTCTTGGAATCCGGGATGAAATCCGAAACGAGGCCCGCAAGGCAATAGATGAAGTGCAAAACGCCGGGGTGCAAGCCGTTATGGTGACGGGAGATAACCGTGAAACAGCAGTAAGCGTGGCCACATCTCTTAATCTATTGAAATCTGGGGAAGATTATCGGGTACTGACCAGTCAGGCCCTCAATAAATTATCAGATATAGAGGTGAAAAAGCGTCTGCCCGAGATACGGGTAATTGCCAGAGCGTTGCCCTCGGACAAAGGACGGCTGGTGCGGTTGGCCCAAGAGTCCGGTTTGGTTGCGGGAATGACCGGGGACGGAATAAACGATGCCCCGGCACTAAAAAAAGCCGATGTAGGCTTCGCTATGGGGGATGGCACAGAAATTGCCAAAGAGGCTAGCGATATTGTTATCTTGGATAATAATTTTGCGTCCATTGTAAAATCTATATTATATGGCCGCACGATTTTCAAGAGCATACGCAAGTTTCTGATTTTTCAGCTTACCATTAATCTCTGTGCCGTTGGGATTTCTGTCCTTGGGCCTTTTATCGGGGTTGCCTCCCCGGTGACGGTAATACAAATGCTTTGGATTAATATGATAATGGATACCTTGGCAGGTTTGGCATATGCTGGGGAAGCTCCATTGCCAGAATACATGAAAGAAGCCCCGAAGAAACGCACCGAGCCGATAATCAATCGGTATATGTTTAATCAGATAGCAACTACCGGGCTGTATACTACATTTTTAAGCTTGTTGTTTTTTAAAGTACCTTTCTTTGCGGCGGTATTTCGCAATGACGAGAGATATCTGCTTACCGCGTTTTTTGCTTTATTTATCTTCGCTGGGGTTTTCAACAGCCTTAACGCCCGCACCAATCGGATAAATCTACTGGCGCATTTGCAGAAGAATAGATTATTTATTGGGGTAATGCTTGCAGTGGTGGTTATGCAGGTGCTGCTGATTTACTATGGTGGTGCGGTATTTAGGACTACTGGGCTAAGGTTTGGGGAGTTGGCTTTGGTTGTGGGGTTGGCCTCAACGGTGATTATCGTGGATCTTGGACGGAAACTGGTTCTTCGAGCTTATAATCGAAAAGGTTTTATATAATGGACATCTTCCGAAATAGGAAAACAAGCTTGAAGTGCAGCTTGTTTTGCCCTATTTCAGAAGAGGGGGCTGTCTCATTAAGGAGTAATATAAAGCCCGTCATCCCGGGCTTGACCCGGGATTCCCTTAGTCTTTCGACAATGATAATGGGATCCCGGATTAAATCCGGGATGACGAGCCTTGAAATTACGGCATTCTTAACGAGACAGCCCCATCAATATAAAATCATTCCCTTCAATACGAGGCATTTCGTATTACGGTTTAGTTTATATGGTTGTGTTAGTGAGCGGCAGGTTGGTTGTGTTAACATATGTCCTATGACTTAAACATGTAGCCGTTTGGATACTTCCTTAGTATCCAGCGGTTTTTTTGTATTACAAACATACTCAAGGGAGGATGAAAATGCAGAACAGAGGAAGAGTACGGGCTAAACAGACAAGAGGCCTCGCGCCAGACAAATGCAATGTACCGGGGGTTAAGTGGTTTTTTAATGGTTTTTAATTCCCCCTTGCAAAAAAAATATCTATATGATAATATCCCCCCCGCTGGGCAGGTTGCCCATGATTTCTGGGAGGGTTCCCGAGTGGCCAAAGGGGGCAGACTGTAAATCTGTTAGCGATGCTTTCGAAGGTTCAAATCCTTCTCCTCCCACTCACGGTAGTTTTACTAAACCACTCTGTATATGCAGGGTGGTTTTTTGTTATATATTACTAAGTTGCAGCCTCATTATCTGAAATAGCCAGTCAGTTATTTTTCTTGTAAGAAGTTGTACATATCCTATAAAAAATGTATACTTATGTCATGCAAAATATACAAATACAAATCATACAAAATATACTAAAGAAATGAGCATAAAAATGAACCAAAACCCCAAGCTTATCTATGTCGCAGATGATGACACCTATATCCGGGAAGCTCTTAAGACCTTTCTGGAAAACGCTGGCTATACCGTCCAAGCCTTCGAAAACGGCGAGACACTTCTTTCTGCTTTTGATTCTACACCATCAGATTTAGTAATCCTTGATGTAATGATGCCGGGTACTAATGGCTTCGCCGTGTGTAAAGCACTGCGGCAGGTTAGCCATGTGCCTATTTTTATGGTCACGGCGCGGGACTCGGACCTGGATTACCAGACCGGCCTGGATATCGGTGCCGATGATTTCTTTACAAAACCCATCAGTCCTATGACCGTCACCATGAAGGTCAAGGCCATGTTTAGGCGTATCGCGTATGAGCGGGCCGCCGCCCTAGCCGAGATTTCCGGTAAAACAAATGAAATTTCTTAGGCGTGTAAAGCGCAATCTGCGCTCCAGTATACTTCTTGCATTCTCAGTACTGATATTTTTCTCCTTTGCCTTGGTGGGCATAGCATTTAATGTTGCCACAAGGCAGTATATTCACAATACTGCCATTAACGCATTGTTGGACGCTTTAAGTGCTCACAGTGTGGGGCTTAGCTTTGATACCGCCAGTGATGACTTGTTTAACCATGTTGTCGCCAGGGGTAATACCGTCAATATCTTTCATCACAGCATAGGGCATTTTCATGTAAACAATGAATATCACTTAACAGGCACCACCCATGTGGCATATACCACAGTACGGGATATTACAAGTGCTCTGGAAGCCGAAAGCGCAGATATGCATGATATGCGCCCTCAGCGCATACGGGTTGGAAATACGGTTTACTATGTAGCCTCTATGAGAGAGATGGTAATACTCCAGCATCCTGCCAATTACACGATTTACTATATCAATGCAACGGATCTTCAGCGGTTTACCGCCAATATAAACCTGCGGATTTTAGGTTTTGTCGCTATGATTTGGTTTGCGACCATGCTTATGTCTACCTATCTTGCGGGCTCCCTTGCCAAGCCTCTAAGAAACCTGAGCACATTTGCCAGGCAAATTGGCCAAGGAGATTTCACCCCTAACCCGGAAACCTTTATAAGTGAAGAGTTCGAAGAACTTAATCAGAGCCTTAATCATGCTGCCAAGCAACTGGCGAAGTACGACAATGACCAAAAGGCTTTTTTCCAAAATGTATCCCATGAGTTACGCACCCCATTGATGTCCATAAAAAGCTATGCCGAGGGCATAAAATACGGGGTAATGGATGAGAAAAAGGCGTCCGAAACGATACTGGAATGCACCGACCGTCTGACGGAAATGGTAGGGGATATTCTATATGTATCCCGCATAGACAATATAACCCCGCCTATGATGGAAGAGGTTAATTTTGTTGCGCTGGTAGAGGAAAGAGTTGCAGGGCAGAAGTCATTGGCAGAGGGTAAGGGGCTGAGCATTGAGCTAGTGCCCGGTACCGAAGGGATTACTATTTCCTGTGTGGCTTCGTATATAGAGAGGGCCGTGGATAATCTAATTTCTAACGCCATACGTTATGCAGAGTCCAAAATTATCTTGGAGATTAGCTCCACGGAAGCAAGGGTTAGCCTGACGATTGTAGACGATGGCCCAGGATTTGAGCCGGAAAAACTGCCTCATGTATTTGAACGATTTTATAAAGGAAAAAACGGGTTGACAGGCATAGGCCTATCAATAGTCAAATCCGTAGTAGAGCAGCATAAAGGTACCGCCGCGGCGCAAAACGGCGAAAAAGGCGCGATGCTTACGATAAGCTTGCCGAGGATGTAATATTTACTCGCCCCCTTCCTTGGAAGGGGGAAATGCCGCCATAGGCGGCGAGGGGGTTGTGTTCGCAGGCCGCAATCCTCAATTTTCAGCTCTTACGCTATGCAAGCCGGCAACCCCCGGCCCTTCGGGCCACCCCCTTCTAAAGAAGGGGGCTTATCCTGCCAAGATAAAAATAATATAAGGTGTTGATTATATTATGCCAGTACTATTCCCCCCAGAAGAGTTCGCTAAGCTAAAAGAGTACCTAGTGCTCTACCGTTGCGCACTCAAAAACATGACCACTCGCATGGATATATTATTAGAAGACTATGGAAACCTACAAGCCTTCAACCCCATCGAACACGTCAAGTATCGTCTCAAAAGCGCAGAGAGCATAGCCGCAAAACTCCACCGCCAATCCTGCCCTCTCACCGCGGAAAGCGCGAAAGCAAATCTCACAGATATCGCGGGAATACGTTGTATCTGCCCCTATGCCAAAGACATCCCCTTGATAGCCTCAGTTCTTAAAAGCCAGTCAGACCTTAAGATAATAAGCGAAAAAGATTATGTATCCAAACCAAAACCCAGCGGGTACCGTAGCTATCATCTGATTTTTGAAGTGCCTATTTTCCTGTCATGCACAAAAGAAACGCTACCGGTAGAAGTACAAATCCGTACACAGTCCATGGATTTTTGGGCCACCCTTGAACATAAGGCAAGATATAAATACCAAGACGAAATGCCCGCTCACCTGGCCCACGAGCTCCAAGAATGCGCAGAGCGGATAGCGGAGCTTGATCAGAGGATGATACTTATACAGGAACTTGTAGATATTGCATATTAAGGAGGACGTATATGACAGGCTTACAAATAATCACCCACCCATTAATCCAATCCAAAATGTCAAAACTACGCAGCGTTACCACCGGTACAAAGGAGTTCAGGGAAATCTGCGGAGAGGTAGCATCCCTAATCTGCTACGAGGTAACCAAGGACCTCCCTACTATAGAAATCGAAGTAGAAACCCCTATCTGCAAGACCATATGCCATACCATAGAAAAAAAATTCGCCTTTGTGCCCATCCTTAGGGCAGGCATGGGTATGGTGGACGGCTTGCTCCGTCTAATCCCCACAGCAAAGGTCGGTCATATCGGCCTATACCGTGACCCACAAACGCTGCAACCAGTGGAGTATTTCTGTAAGCTGCCCCCTGACATCTGCGAACGAGAAGTTTTTCTATTAGACCCCATGTTAGCCACAGGCGGCACCGCCTCCATGGCCATCAATTACTTAAAAGATTGTAATGTAAAAAATATAAGATTACTGGTGTTGGTATCATGCCCCACAGGTGTGGAAAGAATCTTAAAAGACCACCCAGATGTAGGCATCTATACCGCCAGCAACGACCCCGAGCTCAACGACCACGGATATATTGTCCCAGGCCTTGGCGACGCCGGGGATAGGATTTATGGAACGAAGTAAACCAAGCCCCCTTCCTTCGGAAGGGGGAAAGCCCATCATAAATATGAAGAAACTATGAACAAATTGCGAAGAAACTATTGCGAAAATTTTGCAAATATATTAAAATAAATTATCAGGGAGGGTAACACATGATAACTAATCAAGCACTACAAAACACTGTAGACGGTCTAAAAAACATCACACGCAAGGAAATTTCTGTGCTGGATAGAGAAGGAAAAATAGTTGCCAGTACAGAACTTGACTACAACCCGGATTTGCAACCAATCATCGAAGCCTTTGTCAATTCCCCGGCAGAGAATCAACTGGTCCAGGGATATCAATACTTTAAGGTCTTCGACAATAGCCTTGCAGAGTACGTGGTCATCCTCCCAGGTGAGGACGAAGACACCTACAGAGTGGGCAAAATCGTAACATTCCATATCCAATCCCTAATGATGGCCTACAAAGAGCGCTTCGATAGGGATAACTTCATTAAGAACTTGCTACTGGACAATCTACTTTTGGTAGATATCTATTCACGAGCCAAAAAACTTCGCATAGACAACGATGTAAGACGGGTAGTCTATCTAATAGAAACCACGTTGGACCCAGATATGAGCGCACTAGAAATAGTAAGGGGAATCTTCCCTGACCGCCCACGGGATTTCGTAACTGCTGTGGACGAGAACAGCATTATCCTTGTAAAAGAAATATCGGACCGGGATTCTACAACAGAAATTGAACAAGTGGCCAATATGGTGGTGGACACACTCTCCAGCGAGGCCATGAGCAAGGTATATGTAGCCATTGGTGCGGTAGTCAAGGATCTTAAAGATGTGTCCAACTCCTTCAAGGAGGCTCGTCTGGCTCAGGAAGTAGGCAAAATCTTCGAAGCCGACAAGCAAATTGTTAACTACGAACGCCTAGGCATCGGCCGCCTGATATATCAGCTTCCCCTTCCGCTATGTCGTATTTTTATCAATGAAATGCTCCAAGGCTTTAGCATAGAGGACATTGATGAGGAAATGTTCGCGACAGTAATGAAGTTCTTCGAAAATGACCTTAATGTATCCGAGACTTCCAGGGAGTTGTATATCCATAGGAATACCTTAGTATACCGACTGGACAAACTCCAAAAAATGACCAAGCTGGATCTTCGCAAATTTAGCGATGCTATAACCTTCAAGATTACTCTGATGGTAAACAAATACCTGTCATATAGGGAAAAGCAAGCGTTTTAATGTAGCAACAATGTTGGGGGCGGCCTCCTGATGTCCCGCGCTTTTCGCGGTGGCTCGGGACGTCGAGGGGTGCCGTCCCCTACAATAGAGTCATTGTGCAACACATAACGAGTTGACATCTCATTTTGAGGGGCCACGAATGATTGAACTAAAAGAAATCACCAAAATATACGAAAACGGCGCGCCAGGCCTCAACGATGTTAGTCTTACAATTAACAGCGGCGAGTTTGTATTTATCGTAGGTTCCAGCGGTAGCGGTAAAACCAGCTTTGTGCGCCTCCTCCTAAAAGAAATCGAACCAACAAAGGGCAAAATCATTATCGACGGCAAAGATGTCAGTAAGATTAACCGTCGTGACATGCCCTTTTTTCGACGGAAAATGGGTGTTGTTTTTCAGGATTTCCGTTTACTTAGAAATAAAACTGTTTATGAAAACGTGGCCTTCGCCATGCGTATAGTCGAAGCTACCAACAAAGAAATCCGCCGCACAGTCCCCCAGGTCCTTCACTTAGTAGGCCTTACAAAAAAAGCCAAGGCCTACCCAAACCAACTCTCCGGCGGTGAGCAGCAGCGTGTATCTCTGGCTCGTGCTATTATCAACAAGCCTCCCATTCTTATAGCTGACGAGCCCACTGGTAACCTGGACCCGGACACTGCATGGGACATCATGATGCTTCTAAACGATATAAATAATCTGGGCACCACAGTGGTAGTAGCCACACATGCCCGCGATATAGTGGACGACATGCAAAAACGGGTAGTAGCCTTGGGTGAAGGCAAGGTACTACGAGACACAGAAAACAGCGGCTATATTTTCCATAATCAAGAACCCACTGATATCCTGCAAGAAATAGGCATTACCCATGAAATCGGTATCCCAGAAGAAACAGGGTCAACCCAGGAGGCGGACACAGAATGAAATTGCGTACAGTGAGGCATTACTTAGGGGTAGCGTTAAGAAATCTATTTCACAACCGCCTAATGACCATTGCATCAATTTTGACTGTTGCCTCCTGTGTGTTTATCGTATCTGTGTTTTACCTATTAGTGGTCAATGTGAACTCTGTTTTCGGACATTTGCATGAGCAAATCGGCCTTGTGGCCTTTGTGGATGACGAAGTGACCACCGGAGAGCTGTCGGATATCCTGGATAGGATAATGGCAATACCCAATGTGCAACATGCTGAGTTTGTCCACCCGGATGAAGGCGAAGATATTCTGAGGGCCGTATTTGGGCAGGATAGCCCCTTGGTAGATATATTTATGGATGACACACCATTTCGGCGAGCCTTTAGCGTCGAAGTGGAAGATATCCAGTTCCATGACGAAGTTGTATGGGCACTGGAGGCTATGGAGCCTTATGGAATAGCACTTGTCCGCAGCGAACAGGACTTGGTTGATATTCTATGGAATCTCACAAGAGTGGTCCAGACAATTTCCATTGTTGCAATACTTATTTTGGGACTTATATCTTTTGTGATAATTATCAATACGATACGTATTACCGTAAGTTCAAGGCAGGCAGAAATCAGTATCATGAAATATGTAGGCGCAACAGACTGGTTTATCCGCTGGCCTTTTGTAATCGAAGGGATGCTTATAGGCCTAGTAGGTGCCGCAATACCGGCGGTAATCTGTGCCTTTGGATATGACGCAGTTATAGCCATGGTAACAAATGTCCCCATGCTTGATTTTATGTATTTCCTCCCAGGGGAAAGAGTACTGTTCTATGTAGTGCCTTTTGCGCTGATACTTGGGGCGTTGATAGGGTTATTTGGGTCTGTGGTTTCTATCCGGCAGTATTTGAAGGTGTGAGTATATAACTCTGTCGGTTTACAATCCATGGCAAACCAAAACCGGTTTTTATACCGACTCCAATTAAAATCCTATCTGTCTATCGCGGCAAAACCGCTTGAAACGCTTGCTTTGCGTTTCAAGCAGTCGCTCTGTCAGACAGGTTTTAATTTGGAATCGGTATTAGAAAGCGCGCGCGAAGCGCGCGCAACTCAAAAGCTATATTGAGCGGCGGAGCCGCGATTCCGCTTTTCATGCTTGGCTGGTGACGAATACGCCTGTAATGGGCTGTTAGGAGGATACATATGAAGAAGAGAATAGTCGCTGTTTTTCTAGTTCTGGTATTTTTTATGTCCAGCATAAATCTTATGGCTGGAGACTTAGGTGACCTGCGCAGCCAATACGAGGACGCCCGTGCCGAAGCGGACGCTCAAGCTGGAATACTGGCAGAAACCCGCGCCGAAATGGACCGTATCCACCAGGTAATATTAGAGCTTGATGCCCGTATGATAGCCGCAACAGACGATTTGCTAGCCATAGATGATGCTCTGTATGCAACCGAAGCTGCCCTTGAACAAACAGAGCTTGAATGGGCGCAGGCCAGGGAAGACCTTGACCGTCAACACGAAATAGTAAGAACTCGCCTCAGAGAAATCCAGGAGCGAGGCATGACAGGGCTTTTGTCTGTAGTTTTGCAAGCTACCAGCCTTAGGGACTTTCTTCTTAGATTAGAATATGTAAACGATATTGCCCGGCGGGACCAGGAAATGGTAACTCGCCTGGAAGAAATCGAGAATAGTATTGCTCAAATGCAAGAAGCATATACACGGCAGTTAAGTTCTGTGGCCGCGCTACAACAGCAGCAGGAAGCATATCTGCAACGCCTTGATGATCTTGCGGAATACCAAGAAGCGTTTTTTGTAGAGCTTGCGGCAGATGAGGAACGATACGAGGCCCTCTTGCTTTTCAAAGAAGAGCAAGCCGCCGAGATGCACAACGCATGGTATACGGCATATCAAGCGGAGCAGGCCCGTATTGCAGCTGAGCAGAGAGAAAGGGAGCGCCGGGCGCGGGAAATACAACTTGCAAATATCCCAGCGAATGGGATATTCCAATGGCCGGTCCCATCTTCCGCCAGTATTTCCAGCGATTTTGGCTATAGAACCCACCCTACTAGACGCAGAAGGGAGCATCATGACGGTATAGATATCCGTGCTCGTAGTGGTAGTAATATCGTTGCCGCCGAATCCGGAACCGTGATACTGTCCGGTTGGCATGGGGGATATGGCTTCACAGTTATAATAGACCATGGTGGAGGACTTCATACATTGTACGGCCACAATTCCCGTAACCTGGTTTCTGTAGGGGATGAAGTCAGTCGCGGACAGGTTATTGCCCTGATAGGCTCCACAGGAGTATCCACCGGGCCTCATCTGCACTTCGAAATGCGACAAAACGGTGTTCCACGAAATCCCAGACGAGCTTTAGGATTGTCATAACTATAAAAAGATTGCCCCTATGATGCTTAGCTAAAGACGCCATAGGGGCATTGTTATTAATAAACACGAAGGAGGAGTACTCAATGAGAAAGAAGCAAAAGTTTATCGTGGCCCTGGTGCTGGCCTTTATTATGGCAACGATGCCAATATTACCCTTTGCCCAGCCCATGGTTGTGATGGCGGCAGAAGAAGAGCTCACTATGGAGGAGCGGGGCTTTATCCCGATTAGGGAAGCCTTTGAGGAGTTTGATAACAGTGTCATAACCTGGAACAGAGCTGCGCGAAACATACATATTTATGTGTATGGTGTCAGTATTATCTTTATCCCAGGAAGTAATGTGGTTGAGGTCGGCGAGATTACTGTCAGAATGGAACATGCCGTAACTTTGTATAGAGGAGTAGCGTATATCCATATCCGTGATTATTTTACGGTATTTGATATCCTGGATATGGCTTTATTTATAGTAGAAAGTGATGACATTGTGGTACTGCGTCTGACGGAGGACGCCCAAGAAATCGCTCTTTATGATTTCGACTTTATAGTAGATGTGATTCAGGGAAACACTCCATGGGAAAGTGTAATTGACAGGCGCATAAGTTCTATTACATTTCAAGAGTTTATTGAAATTATGAGGGGCGAAATTGAGTTTAGGAACCCCCTCGTTTTCATGTACTCTTTTGAGGAATTAGAAGAATTTTATGGCGTCCCTATATATGAGCAGTACTTCCCCATTAGAGAGGGGGATGACCCACGAGATAGTGCTGCTAATTTTCTTAGTTATTTTATGCTGTCTGGATTCGGTCTCCTTGAAGGAATAGGGCATCTGGCACCCCGGGACCTTCATATGTATCGCATACAGTACAGCGGCCTTAGGATGTTTAATCATCGAGGCCAGATTGACCGGGAAACAAATCCTGAAGCGGCTATGCGTTATGACGCATTTACTCATCCTGATGTCAGATGGTTTTATGGCGAGGTGGATGTGGACTTGTATGCCGATTTTGAAACCGTGTTTCCGGAAGTGCCTGGGAATATCGTTACAGAGATAATCACTCCGGGAGAGGTTGCCTACCTGCAGATTCACAGCTTTGCCACATCCGCTGCGTATGATGATTTGGTTATAGCTCCGTTTTTTGATGAAATTAGGGATTTTGACCATTTGATTATAGATATACGGGGCAATCCCGGTGGGTTTATGTTTAATTTTACCCATAATATTATGGGTAGATTAATCCATGAGCCGGTAGTGACATATACTCATCAATTTTTCTCTGGCGGCGATATAGCTGTTGAGGCCATGAATGCCCTGGCAGTATCTACGCAATATCGCTTTGATTCTATACCGAATAATGTCGTAAACCAATGGTACACCATAGATATGCTTCCCGCCGAGGAATTTATCACTGAGCGGGAAATGACTGCTTTTAACCAGAGGGATTTAGCACTTTTGGATTATGTAATGGTTGAAAGAAGCTGGGTTTTCCCAGCTGGGGATGACTTGGTATTTGAAGGCAAGGTATGGTTGCTGGTAGATGGACACACAGGGTCCGCGGCTTCCCAGGCCACGTTGATGCTGATGGAAGCTGGCCTTGCCACTGTTATCGGGAGCAATACTTCCGGGGTAATGGCTGCTCATCATACCTATGTTATTTTGCCTAGCACTGGGATATTGTTCCGGATGGATGTAGGTTATAGAACCGACATCCACGGCAACTCCCTAGAGGCATATGGCATTGCACCGGATGTGCACAATTTTCTGGGAATGAACGCCCTAGAGACCGCGCTGGAGTTAATAGCAGGTGCAGAGCCGCCGCAACAGTTTAATCTGAACAATTGGCAGGACTTAGTAGGAGACAACGTCGATTTTACAGACCATCCCTTGACGGGCACCTGGGCCTGGGATACAGATGAGTCGTATATCTATGAACTAAAGCCCGATGGAACAGGGATACGAGGCTTTTATGAAAACAGACGCGAAATATATTGGCATGTGTATGGCAATAATTTGTTTATTGATACGGGAGTAATGATAGAGCACTGGACCTTTGAGATTGTTGACGATGTGCTGACTATTGTGAGTGCGCAAGTGTCCGGGCTTACATGGAGTTATATAAAGCAGTAGGAATGAATAACGACTGAGACAACTGTATATATAGCCTACACTTGACTATTACATGTATAATGCTAAAATAATCCTACTAGGAGGATTGAACATGCTCATTTTAGGTTATAATGGCTTAGCCAACGGGTTTTGCTCCGTTCAAATGGATAACGGCGAGACGTTGTGCGGAGCTTAATCAGGAAAGATATTAGGATTTTATGTAATCTTTCCGAGGTTTGTCGGTAATAAGGCAAAGATTGTATAGTTTCTGCTATGTTTGATTTGTGTATGCCTTTTACCGACTCTATGTTGATTAAGATACGGCTGTGGGCGTTTCGTCTACAGCCTTTTTGTTTGTATCGGGTGGAGCCGAATATCAAGCGGAAGGCAAAATGCCTTTCGCTATTTTTATTAATACAAGAAGGAGTGTGGGTCGTATCGTTAAGAATGCCGTAATTTCAAGGCTCGTCATCCCGGTTAAAATCCGGAATCCAATAATCATAATACGAAAATAACTTTAGCCCTGTCGTTAAAGCAAACCAAAACCGGTTTTAAAAAAGCGCGTGCGAAGCGCGCACAACTCAAAAACCTACATTGAGCGGCGAAGCCGCAATTCCGCTTTTTATGCTTGGCTGGTGACGGTAAACGCCCGTAATGAGCGGACAAGGAGGATCTAATGGGATTAATAAATTTCAAAGACATAAAAAAAGCATTTAACAACCAAGAAGTATTAAAAGGCGTTTCTTTTACCATAGAAAAAGGTGAAAGAGTTGCGTTGGTAGGTCCCAATGGGGCAGGTAAAACCACACTTTTGCGCATTGCTCAAGGCCTGGAAACAGCGGATAGTGGAATGGCGACCTTCGCGCGAGGGGTCATAGCTGGGGTATTAACCCAAGATTTGTCCCAACTTGCAGGCGAGTCAACAGCACTAGAATGGCGCGAAATAGTAGAAATCGAACGCAAGCTACGTATGCTGGAAACTCAAATATCCACAGCTACCGCTGACAAAATCAACCTTCTGATGAAAGAGTATGACCGCCTAACGGCGCGCTACGAAGCCATCGACGGCTACACAGTGGAAGTTCGGCTCAAAAATATGTTGCTGGGGTTGGGGTTAAAAGAAGAAACATTGTTTACGTCTCTAAATCTTCTATCCAGCGGAGAAAAAATGCGTGCCGCTCTAGCACGGTTATTGTTAAAGCAACCAGATTTGCTACTGCTGGACGAACCCACAAACCACCTTGATATTAATGCGTTAGAATGGTTGGAAGATTTTTTGATGCGCTTCGAAGGCGGCGTACTGTTTATCTCCCATGACCGTTATTTCTTAAACCGAGTGTCTACACGTGTTGTTGAATTGTCAGGCGGCACTGTTCTAGAGCATAAGGGCAGCTACACAAATTTCATGGCACAAAAAGAAATCCGTCGGCAACATGCATTAGACGAAACCGCCAGATTGCGTTATGAAATAAAAAACAAGAAAAAGCATATTACAATGGCCTACAATTTTCGCCGCCATACCGCGCTGCACATGTATGAAAAGCAATTAGCCCGCCTTGAAAAAGATAAGAAGGACATAGCCGACGAAAAAACAGCAGGACATTTGGGCTACGGTAGAAGCGCGTCTTTAAATTTGGACTATGACATAAAGAAAAGCAAACGCATAGCAGAAGCGATAGGCGCGACAAAAGAGTTTGAAGGTAGAGTACTGTTCGAAAACATAGACTTCCTTGTGAGCGGAGGTGATCGCGTTGGCATAATAGGCGCAAATGGCTGCGGTAAAACCACACTGCTGCGGATGCTTTTAGGGCTTGACAGTGATTTTACCGGTCAATGTAGCATAGGGCGATGGGTAAAGTATGTATTTATAGATCAAAACGCCTCTTTTGAAGATGAAAACCTCACGCCGATACAGGAAATCCATGCTCGCCATAATCTAGATGAACGTGCCGCCCGTGATGCATTGGCTGCTGTGGGTCTATATGAGGACGAATATCGTAAGCCCATTTCCGTACTATCAGGAGGAGAACGCGTAAGGTTGAAGCTGGGCCTTGCAATGCTAGATAAGCCACAATGCCTAATATTAGACGAACCAACCAACCATTTAGACCTGCCGGCACGAGAAGCTGTTGAAGCGGCACTAGCTCAATTTCCAGGAAGTGTTGTAGCAGTATCTCATGACCGTTCGTTTCTTAACGCTTGCGTAAACAAACTATTTATAATGGAAAGCAAAGGGTTAAGGATTTTTTCAGGTAATTGGGATGACTATCAAAAGTCGAAAAATACATCTATAAAAATCACACAGGAAAAAGCACAAAAAAAGCCCGCCAAACCTTCAAGGGATAGTGCTTGGGATAAAACAAAAGTCTTGGAAACGTTGGAAAAAGAAATATTAGCTTTAGAGCAGTCAAAAACAGAGCTTGAAAAACGCTTCGAACCGGGTGAAAATCAGCCAGAATGGTCAGATTACGAGGAATATGCGATTATTGATGGGAAACTGTCAGAGTTGTACGCAGAATGGGAGACATTAATCGGGTAATCTAAATTGCACTATAAAATGAACGGAGAAGAACTTTGGGACTTCCTGGCGTTTTGCCATAATTGCGAGGAGTGTAGCGACGAAGCAATCCAGAAAATCAAAGCCCTGGATTGCTTTGCGTTCGCTAGCAATGATATTGATTGAGTTTATGCTCATTTTTTGTTTAGCGTGAAATCCGCACTTTTATCCTGTGGCCTTGAGTAAATGGTACCGGTGCAACAAGGTAATCATCTGCTCCCTAGTGGGGATGCCCTGGGGATTGGTGCCATCGGTAAGACCTAAGCCTTTACCCCAACTCCAGGCTTCAATCGCCCATGAGCTAGGCGCAGAGTTAGGGGTTTGCACTTGCTGTAAAGGTATATTTTGTTGCGGCTGTGATATCGGATTTTGTGGTTGGGACAATTTCTCATTTACCCTCTGCAATAATTCCCCAAAGGGAAACCGTGGCCCAGGGCAAAACGGGCGAGTAATCGGGGTTATCTCATGATGACCTATGACATTGGATTTTTCCATGGGTATTTCTAAGCCATATATTTCTTTGACTTGGCTTCGGATGTGCAGCACTAGGTTCACACCTGCCGCAAGCTGTGCCGCCGACAGTTCCCCTGCCGAGGAGTCTGCGAAGCCTATGCTTACAGTGTATTGATTTGCATTACGTCGACGGCTGCGAATCACTGGGATGGTGGAATGCTTATTATCACGGTTATCACCGTTTATGGTAGTACCATTGGCCCATGCTGTGTCTCTTATATTAACGGCCTGGACGACTGTACCGTCCCGGCTGACAACAAAATGGTAAGATACCTGGCTGGCAGGGTTGGTGATGGTATTTATGGCAGAGGTAAAACTACCGCCGGTTATATGGCAAACAATAAAGTCCGGAAGCTGATTCTGACGCCCGACAGCGCGGTTAGGGCTTGGGCGATTAACTATTTCCATGATGTTCTCCTTTCTGTATCGTTACTTTATGTTACGCAGGCTGCCCTACAATGTTGTTTGCAGAACAAAACGCGCAAAGCACGCTTTGTTTTTGACCACGCTGGCAGAAGTTGCGTAGCAATTTCTTAGCATAAAAAAAGCCACCTCGTTTTTATCCGAGGCAGCCCATATTCTTATAGCTTTATTTTTATATTGTATCGTTATCTTCCTCAAGGAGGTCTGTCAACCTCGCTTCTCTTTCATACCTTGTTGCATCTGCTATATACTGCCCCTTTTCTTCCGCATATTTCGCAGCCAGCTTAATGATGTTATAGGCCGCTATTCCCAATCCTATTACCGCAATAAAAATTAAGAAACTTATTGCCAAGGGGTTTGTGCCTGGGTTGGGACGGTATCCATCTTGACCTTTATAAGGGGTGGGAGAAGCACCTCCTGGGGTAGGAGATGGAGAGGGTGAAGTTCCCGGTGCAGGAGATGGGGAAGGTGAAGCTCCCGGTTCAGGGGAGGGTGAGGGGGATGTCCCTGGTGCCGGACTGTTTTGAGGGGCGGTGCCATATGGTATCCATATTGCATGGAGGGTTATTTCATTATTAACCACCAAGTAGTCTGCGGTTAGAGCTTCGCCGCCAGGTAACCGCCAGCCGTCAAATGTATATCCGGCTCGGGTGGGATTAGGCGGGAAATCCGTTAAAGTTTCGCCCCTAAATGGAAGCCTTACACCGTCTGCGGTTTCTTCCGGCGGGAACGCCCCTGGATCTGGATTGAATACCACAAACACCCTGTCGAAGCGGTGGGTTTCATAGTAGTGTTCATAGTATTGCTCGTAGTTCTGCTCTGACGCCATTGCCAAAAACGGCCTTCCGCCTGCAGCAGCCACGATTAATGCCATAAATATGAGCAATCTACAAATCCATTTTCTATCCTTAGGTTTGGTGAGCATGGTATCTTCCTCCCGAAGAAATCTATAGCGATTTCAATTGGATATTACACATATATTATAATCCTATATTAATAAAAGCCAAGATGGTAGGCCTTACAGTTTCTTAACAGTAAGAAGTCATTCTTATGACATTATAGTCGTTCCCCTTGAAAAACAAGCAACCTTGTTTTCAAGGAGAATCACTATATATTGTAGCGAACGGCTTTCGAAATCACGATTGTGGTTGGGCAAAATCAGCCAAGAACGCCAAGTTCGCGTCAGCTCTCCTTCAATCACGTTTCTCAATGTCGTTCGCTATAGTTTGCACGCTGTGCCACAATCATATACCGCTCGACATCACCTTCACGGTATGCTAACAAGGTTATTATGTCATTGCCACTTTGTACCATCAGGTCTTGCGTTTGATGGGGATATACCAGCTGTATGTCTGTAACCTTATAAATCAGAGTATCATAGAAATTGGTTATTCGCAATTCATCTCCAATTTCCAACGATTCGATGCCTGCAAGTAAACTGTTGCGACCGGCTGTCATGTGTCCTGCAATAACGGCATTAGTGCTTGTTCCCCCTACTGGGAGGGATGTTCCAGTTAAATGTGCTAGACCTCGTCGTAGGTTTTCGCGGCTGGCACCCAAGAAAATAGGTAGCTGAGTGTCTAATCTTGGGATAGCTATATACCCAATCATTTCTTCATCGAAGCCAAATTGCTCTAAACTAAAACCTGATTGGCTATACGAGAATGGATCCGGTAGAGAGGGCTGGTTCCCGTTGCTTATGCGCCGATTATACTCTTGTACCTCATGCATAAGCCCTGCAAAAGGGTCGGCGGCAAAATCATCCATATCTATAATCTCAAGCTCACCGCTGTCTTGCCAACGATCCATCATATCAGCCACAACCCGTTCGTTGTGCACGGCTCGATAATCTTCGATTCTTGTCACAAATCTATCGATTGCACTTTGATAATCCGCCGTTGCAACCTGAGGTCTAAAAATAAATATACCTATTCCGACTACAACAAGTAAAAGTGCAATAATACATGCAGCGGTGATATTACGGTTTGATTTTATTTTGCCGATAATATCAAGTCTTCCACGTTTTGGGGCAGGCCGCTGGTACAGGGGTTTTGCTGTCATGGGGGCGGCCATGGCACTGTTAGTTGCCGACCCTCCGGTTTTGGCTTTTGCCATATATTGTCCCAACAGGGATCCCGTTGCAGGGGTAAGTTGTGGGTTTGGGGAGGAGCTCGGGGTATCCCATGGACTTGTTGGGGTATCACGTGGGTCACGTTGGATGGAGCTATTTGAAGCGGCAGGGTTGAGTGGTTCGTATATTGGTAGTGGTTCGAACGGGAATGGGTGAATCGGTGGAATTTCTTCTACAGGATTTGCTTTCCGGTTACTTGTTATAATCTGATATATCATAAAACCAAGCATGAACAGTGCAAAGAATCCAAGGAAAATATATACACGGAAGTCAACTCTGTTGGATACACTCTCGGTTTCGATTTCCTCTGCCAGAGGAGCTACTTCTAATGGTACTCTATAGCCTCGCACCAAAAGCCTATGAGAGTTTACAGCGTAGGGGGTACAGGTGATTAATGTTACGAAATCTTCCCCAGGGGATACACGTAAAGATTCAATCTCATGTGGCCAAACAATTAATATTTGGTCTACTCGATAAGCCAGCCGTCGGTTTAGTACTTCTATAAAGAAATAGTCGCCATATGTTATATTTCCCTCTAGGTCAGTAAATAACCTGGCGTTGGCTAGTCCGGAATGGGCTGTCAAAACAGAATGGGTGCCATATCCACCTATTGGAAACGCCGTACCCTCAAGATGTCCTACGCCTAAATCCAGCACATGAGAGTGAGTGGTATGATATATGGGAAGGTTAACACTGATTTTTGGTATTTCTACTCGTCCCATTATACGGCCGATACGGAGTATATCCATGTAGTCATCAGGGACTGTTGCTGCATGAGCAATGAGCAGGGGTGCTGATGGGGGGAGGGCCGCTAGTTCTGCATTGACCTCATATGCTCGGCGGAAGAACTCATCTATTTGTTCCTCTGTAAGGCCTTCTATGGCCTCCTGGTATTGGCCAATTACACCGGCCTGGATGCGCGAGTTCCACCATGTGCTAAAGTCTGGATAAAAAAGTAAAGTAAAGCCAATCAAAAGCATAAATATAACCAGTAATGTTGGTAGATGTTTTTTCACTGCGCACCCCCTTCCGGTTGTTGTATAGTCTTTCAGCGTGAGAATAAGTTCGCTTGTTCTCACGCTGAAAGACTATACATAGAAATAGGCAAAATAAGCCCCTTGATAGCAAGGTACTCTTATTTGCTAATCTATACGGATTTTGGCCGGATTGCAAGAGGTAATGGTTACAGGGACATTAAGTTAGTATTTCATATATGTATATTGCCCCAAAAAAAAGCCATCATTCATATAGATGTGTTTCAAATTCTACCCTACTTCCACGCACCAACAGCCTATGTGTGTTGACGGTATAAGGAGTGCAGGTGATTAGAGTCACCAGGTCTTCCCCTGGGATTATCCGCAGGTGTTCTATTTCGTGAGGAAGAATCACAGTAATCTGGTCAACTCTATAGGCCAGACGTCGGTCCAATACATCAATAAAAAAGTAATCCCCTATATCGACACCTTGCTCCAGGTCTGTAAAGAGCCTTGCCGTAGGCAGTCCGGCATGTGCGGTTAGGGCAGAGTGAGTACTTTCCCCGCCAATGGGGAAAGAGGTGCCTTCTATGTGTCCAACTCCTATTTCCAATACATCGGGGTGTGTGGTGTGGAATATAGGAAGGTCTACATTAATAACAGGAATCAAAAGCCGGGCCATAACATCGCCTACGTTAAGGATTTCGTTGTAATCATGGGGCAAAATAGCATGTTGGGCAAGATAAAGAGTCCCATCTTCCGGTAACAAACTTAGCCCCATATTGACTTCATCAGCGCGTAGAAAATGCCCCGCTATATACTCATCGTATAAAGCAGCTACCTCTTCCTGGTGTTGCTCAAGTATCTCGGCTTGAGCCCTAGCATTTATGCGAGTACGTATATTGGGATAAAAAACTACGGCAATGCCCAATACAAACATGAGTGCAATGCTAATAAGAACGAATTTCCTTTTCATATGTACCACCTATCCGCCCGTTGCGGGCATTTACACAGTTATTCGAGTGGAGGGGCTACGTCACCCTACTCGTTCCTTCTTGTTTACTATATAATCGATGACCCACAATACTCACATGACACGGTTGCTCCACGCTCCTTGGTACGGTTGGCACCACAGCCGGGGCATGTACGAATCTCAAAGGCAGAGTATTGATCCTGTGACTCAGTGTTCTGGTGAGTTTTAGTAGGGGCGGGTCTCCCAAGCATTATAACCTTTTTGCTTATAAAGTCCAATGCTGCGTTGGAAAAGTAACGCTTGTTAATCATTTTTTGTATATCTCCGGTGACAAAGGCAGTCGTCTTGTTGGTGCGTGCTGCTATGTCATCCAAAGAGTCGAAGTTATTGGATATTAATCCCACATAGACTCTAAAACGCCTGATGCGCCTCTTTATCCTTGCTCCTTGAATGATTAACAAGATACCGGGCAATACCAATACAAGAAACATTATATGCAACTCTGCATAATCCCCATCGGTAATGAAGACTAGCATTATAAGGAGTCCAAGTCCGGCCAATCCATAACCAAGTATGCTGAATATCTTGCCGATAACAATACTAAAGCCCACGGCTACTTTGGACCGGGTGGCATCCTGGGGTATACGTAGATTCATGTTAGAATTGGCCCCGTTTGGATTCCCTTATTTCTGTCTTGCGTCGCTCGAAGAGTAGCTTCACTTCGTCAATTACTGTGGTCACATCTTCCCCGTCGGTGTCGGCTAGGGCCAACTCCAACCGTGTCAGTAGCGGATCTATTTTCCAGTCCAGTTCGCTTGTGCCGGATTTGTCGGAGTACTTTACTAATTCATAAAGGGAGTTTAAAGGTTGGTCATATTCCTTATAAGACATTTTCATGACCAATATGCGGCTTTCACATTCATTCATAAAGGCCGTAGCTTGTTTATGCGTTTCAGATATATCATCTGCTCTGCGGAAAGCAATCCGCAAGGCGTATATGGTGGCAATGACCAGAGCCACTGCCAAAAGTATGATGAAAAACCACATTTTACTTCCTCCTTTAGCCTTTATCAATATCATCTAAATTGGTCTACAGGTATAATCGCCTTTGGCCCTATCATCAAAACCGGAAATACAGCAAAGGATTATATCACATTTTATTCCCACATTCAGGACAGAATCTGTGGTCGCCTTCTATAGGCGCACTGCATCCCGGGCAGCTTTTTGTCATGGATACGCCGCATTCTGGGCAAAATCTGGGGTTGCCATCTATGGGCACGCTACATCCTGGGCAGCTTTTTACCAAAGATACGCCACATTCCGGGCAGAATCTTGATCGTTCGTTTGTAATACCTGCATTGCATTTGGGGCAGGTTTTTGATGAGGCCTTTGGCATGTTGGAATCTCCGCCACAAACGGGGCAGAATCTAGCTGATTGGTCCATATCATTGTTGCAATGGGGGCATTTTTTCATGTTACCGAGTTGGAGATTTTGGGCCATATTACCCATATGGTTGCCCATGGCTCCCCCTAGGCCGGCTCCCATAGCCATGCCCAATCCTGCGCCCATAATACCGACTTGAGCCTGGCCGGGGTTGGTTGCCGCACCTTCTAATGTATTAAAGGAGCGTTCCTGTACATAATTGAAGCCTACGATATCCATTTCTGCACGTTTTGCCAGTGCATCTTTAAGTTTTCTTACACCGGGGTCGTCTTCCGGCACATTAATATTGTTTACATTGAAGTTTATGAGCCTAATTCCATATTCGTCAAAGACAGGTACCATTGCGTCCCGCAGGTGGTCGGATAGCTCTAGTAGGTAGGCGTTTATCTCCAAGGCGGAGATGCCCTTTCTTACCAGATATGTTGCGATAGCGTCCTTGACCTTGGTGAGATAAAGGCCGCGGAAGAATTGCTCTACGCTGTCCTTGTTGAAAACAGGCAAAACCCCTACCATTTTTACAAGAAACTTCTTAGGCGCAGCAATCTGGATGCCAAAATGGCCGAAAGAGCGCAATGGGATGAAGATATTGTACTTAGGGTCTTGTAATTGAATAGGCCTTGGGGTACCCCATTTTATATTCATGGAATGTACTTTGTTTATGTACCAGACCTCTGCAGTAAAAGGGGAACGGCCACCGAAGGGGAGCCGGATTAATGCGCTTAGCAAGGGGATATTGGCGGTATCCAATGTATGCCGCCCGGGGCCCAGGATGTCGGCAACCTGGCCGCCCTTAAGAAGAATTGCCTCTTGGGATTCGTTGACGATTACCTGAGTCCAAGTGCTTAGCTGGTCGTTGGGAAATTTCCAAGCAAAAACATCTGGCCCGCCATTATATTGGACGATGTTAACGATTGCCATGGGGTCACCACCTTTTTTTGTTGGTATTATATCATGGATTGAGGAAGATGCTATATGTTATATGTGGGTTGACTTTGTGATATAAAGTTTTTATGATGCATTGGAGGTGATTTCCATGACTACGAAAGAGCTTGATAACGGCAATAAGGAATTTAGTGTTCATGAGATTAAAATCATGCTTGAGCCTATATTCGCTGCCGATGGAGTTAAGCGCGCAGTGCTTTTTGGTTCATATGCTAAAGGCTCTGCTGTGGCTGACAGTGATATTGATATATTGGTTGATAGTGGGCTACGTGGGCTTGACTTTGTGGGACTGATAGAAAATATGCGTGAAACACTTCAACGGAATGTCGATGTATTGGATGTTCATTATATTGATAATGGCTCGCGTATTGAGCGTGAGATAATGGCTACGGGGGGTAGTATATGGTGAACTCGCGAACCGCATTGACAGAGATTTTCAACTAAGTCACCAAGACATTCCTTGGCACAAAATGCGCGGTTTGCGGAATCGATTAGTACATGACTATGATGGTGTGAACCTTGAATTGGTTTGGGATGTTGTTAACTATGTTCACACCCAAGAAAAAAAGGGCTGTCACGTTATGACGTAATAAAAAGCCCGTCATCCCGGGCTCACGTCAGTCTAATTTACAATCCAAAATACAGAACGTTGCCAAGCTGAGACCACCCCTCGCCGCCTACGGCGTCTTTCCCCTCCCCAGAGGGGAACTTTTATACGTATTGTATTTAATTCCCCTCCTGCGGAGGGGTGGCGCGAAGCGCCGGGGTGGTCTTGGCTTGGCAATATCAAGCAAATTAGACTGACGTGTCCCGGGCTTGACCCGGGATCCCCTTAGTCTTTCGGCAATGGTTATGGGATCCCGGGATGACGAGCCTTGAAATAACGGCATTCTTAACGTGACAGCCCCTTTTTTTGTTTTGTAAGGAAAAAAAGTCGTCGTGGTCTGCTGTGGCAGCGTATTTTTTTGTTAGGGTTTCTCGTGCTGTGGAAATGGCTAGAATTAGCTGTCCTAACCAAGTGTCACGCATTAAATTGTACAATACTTCATCATCACCAACGAAACGGTCATGACTTGAATACACATTATTGTTTTCGAAGTAATAGAATCTCTGTGCTCCATCATCGTTTAGATGTTGACGTACGGCATTCGATGAGTTATGGGCAGACTCCCCATCATCTAGTTGAGGTTCAATATACAAGTAGGTGTTCAGGACAAAATAATCCGGTGTATTTGGAGTTAGGGGGAACACAGTACCTTTAATAAATCTAATCGAGGGAATCATTTTTTTAAAGTAGAAATCGTAAAGGTCGTTACCGATAAAATCATTTTCGATTTCATTTAAAAGTGGTAATAAGATGTTTTTTTCAAACTTTTTTTTTACCATACCACAGAGCATCGGGAATGTTTCATCCTGTGTTGCCTTATAAACACTTTTTTTTATAATCGCTAGACTTCGTTTTTCCATGATATCATCTGTTTGGTCTTTCAGGTATACTGCTGTGAAATATTCCTGAAAAGACCTATGTGTAAAGCTGTAGGTGTACCCTTCCTTGTATAACATACATACTACGTTAGTTAAATCTCTAATATATTTTTCTATGTCGAACGTGATACCGTCTTTAGCGACTTCTTCCTTAACTTTACTGAGTATGCTAATTAATTCGCCCTCAGAAAATGACAATGCGTTATTGTAATAGGTCATACAGCAAAAAGTTGAAAACACTTTCTTAAACAAATCTGACCTTAGCCCGCTTTCTATTTTACGAACATATCCTTCCTTAGTACGGTCGTGTTTTATGAATAAGGTTTCAAATGCTCTTTCGTAAAATAGGTGAGGTGTTTCGGGTATTTCTGCAAACTCATCATAAGTTAGAAACATCATCGTAAGAAGGAGTGGATTAGATGCAAATTCTTCATGTCTTTCAAATAGTTCACCATCTAGTGCCGTTATGAATTTCTGCTTAGAATCATCTTGATACTCTAGCTTTTCAATTAGAGAAATAGCTTGTGTTTTGTTTAACGGCATAGTCTCTAGCACTGCAAATTTTTCAAACGAAATAAAATCATCAATAGGTCGAGATGACATTATTACAGTATTGAGGGAGTATTTATCACAAAAATCATTTAGTTTTTCCGTAAAATCCTTGGACTTGTTACCATCTATTTCATCAAGTCCATCTAAGAGAATCATGAACATTCCTCGTTCTAAGGCGTACTTAACAGCGGCTTTTGAGGTTGACTCGACCAGAATGTTCATGCCTTCAAAAATCGCATCTATTAGATTATAGTCACCATCTTGCTTGTTTATATCTTTTAACTCAAAAAATACTGGAATAAAATCACGAGTTTCAAGTTCACTTAAAAACAAGTGCTTCATTAGCATTGATTTACCTGCACCGCCAGTACCCTGTACTATAGCAAAGTTGCTTTGGAAAAAATTGCGTACGCTCCTTGAATTTTGAGCTGATATAATGGATTCCTTTTTTTTGTTTCCTTTGCGTAAATTTGGTACCACAAAAAAATCGTGTAGTTTCCGAAATTCATCCTTATATAACAATGTCTTAATCGTAGAATACTTTGTATACGATTTATCCAAGTAGCTGGTAAATGCAGTATCAAGATTCACTTTTATCTTTGCAAGAGCGTTCTTGGTTATTTTAGTTATTGCGTCAGAAGGTTTTTCCAATGCGCCTTTAACCGCGCCCTTTGCCATTGCCTCTATCATCTTGTAGTCAACCATAAATGCCCCCTTATATACAAAACATCTTCCGGGGCTATTTTCCCATTATTCGGCAGCAAAAGCAATACGACGAAAAAAACATTGTTGCAATATGTAAACTTTGGTATAGTAATGAAGTAACAAAAAAAGGCCAGCGGCAATATATCAACGCCGTAACAATAAAATAACCACGGAGCCGTGAAAGTGCGACCAAACACTTCACGAGCTTAGGGATGCATAACCATCCTCAAGCACAGGTTACCCTGCCACCGCGGCAGTCTGAGTTTACAACATTTCTCCAACTCCTTCAAGCAGGACACCCCTACCGGCTTGAGGAGATAGGTGCGATTTTGTTATACATGGATAAAGCGGTCAGGCGGTAAGCATCTGTGTACTACGCTAAGTTACCGACGCGTAGGTGAGATGGATTTAATCATCTCCCTACGCGTTTTTTATTTCCCAATATTCCGCTGGCCTATCATTTTTGAAAAGGAGGAAAGTACATGGAGTCTGTAGGTGTAAGGACGATTGACGAGTTGGGGCGGATTGTGTTGCCGAAAGAAGTAAGGCAAGCCTTAGGCTGGGGTGAAAAAGCTGAAATCGAATTGTTTATTCATAAAGATATCGTAGTTCTTGAAAGAAAAAGGTCGGTTCAGGAACAAGAAGCCAAGTAGGGTATGTGGCAAAGGATTGCTGTTTTGTAACAAAAGGAGCTGTCTTGCTAAGCAAAAACCATGAATATCTATGCAAAGCCTGTCATTGCGAGCAAAGCGAAGCAATCCAGAAGGTTTGATTTGCTGGATTGCTTCGTCGCTTCGCTCCTCACAACGACGAGGCAAGTGCATAATTATTCATAAAGATGCTTAATGAGACAGCCCCTATATAAATATTTGTCTGCTTTAATTATCTCTTATCCCGAATCGCAGCCTGCGCTGCTGCCAGTCTTGCTATCGGCACGCGGAAGGGTGAACATGATACATAGTCTAGACCAATCTTATGACAGAATGCAATACTGTACGGGTCGCCGCCATGCTCGCCGCAGATACCTATCTTGAGCTTGGGCTTTGCCTTGCGGCCTTTTTGTACTGCCATATCCATCAGGACACCTACGCCATTTACATCTAGTTTGGCAGTTGGGTCGCCTTCGTAGATGTTTTTCTCGATATAATCTTCAAGAATACGCCCGGCATCGTCACGGCTTAGGCCGTAGGTCATCTGGGTCAGGTCGTTGGTGCCGAAGGAGAAGAATTCTACTTCTTTGGCGATTTCGTCGGCGATGATACATGCTCTTGGGATTTCTATCATGGTTCCCACAGAATAGCCCAGCTTAACACCAGCGGCTTCGCAAAGGGCTTTGGCGGTGCTGTCCACTACTTCTTTTACATAGCGGGTTTCTTTGATGTCACCTACCAGCGGAATCATAATTTCCGGCTTGATGTCATAGCCTTTTTCTTTTTTAACTTCTAGAGCGGCTTCGATGATTGCACGGGTTTGCATTTCCGCTACTTCTGGGTAGCTTACTGCAAGGCGGCAACCACGATGGCCCATCATTGGATTGAGCTCGTGAAGGGATACGGCTGTAGATTTCACTGCCTCAACAGTTGTGCCCATGTCTTTTGCAAGTTGAGCAAAGTCGGCTTCCTCTGTGGGCATAAACTCGTGGAGTGGGGGATCCAGCAAGCGGATGGTTACAGGGCGGCCTTCCATAACTTCATAGATGCCTTTAAAGTCGTTCTTTTGGAATGGAAGCAGTTCGTCAAGGGCAGCGCGACGGGCTTCTTCTGTTTCCGCAAGGATCATCTTACGCATTTTCGGGAGCCTGTCTTCTTCGAAGAACATATGCTCTGTACGGGTAAGGCCAATGCCTTCTGCGCCAAAATCCAGTGCAAGCTGGCTGTCCTTGGGGGTGTCGGCGTTGGTACGGATGCCCATACGGCCAGGGATTTCGTCTGCCCATGCAATGAAATTGGCAAAGTCGTCAGCGATTTCTGCTTTTTTGGTCTTAATGTCGCCAAGGTAGATATTACCTTCGGAGCCATTGAGGGAGATATAATCCCCTTCTTTAACGGTTATGCCCCCAAGGGTGAAGGATTTGTCAGCGTTAAACTTAATAGCTTCGCAGCCGGACACGCAGCAGCAGCCGATTTGACGGGCTACAAGGGCCGCGTGAGAAGTTCTGCCGCCTTTGGCTGTAAGAATGCCTTTGGCTACTACCATACCCATGATATCGTCAGGGGAGGTTTCAAGGCGCACAAGGATTACGCGCTCTCCCGCCTCGTGAGCGGCTGCGGCGTCAGCTGCGGTAAAGTATACCTTACCTGCTGCTGCACCGGGGCTTGCGGCGATGGCACTACCCAGTACTTTGGCGGCTTTTTCTGCATCCGGGTCAAACATAGGGTGGAGAAGCTGATCCAATGCCTTGGGGTCAACAGAAAGAAGTGCCTCTTCTTTTGTGAGAATGCCTTCATTATGCATGTCAACGGCGATTTTGATTGCGGCGCGAGCCGTACATTTTCCGTTACGGGTTTGAAGGATAAATAGTTTGCCTTGTTCAATGGTGAACTCCATGTCTTGCATGAATTTGTAGTGTTTTTCGAGGCGTTTGCTGTGCATTATAAATTCGTTATATACGTCGGGCATTTCTTTTTCAAGCTCATTAAAGTTTTGAGGGGTACGAACGCCGGCTACTACGTCTTCGCCTTGGGCATCCATAAGGTATTCCCCATCCATTTTGTCTTCCCCGGTGGAGCCGTCGCGAGTGAACACAACGCCGGAACCAGAGGTTGGGCCCATGTTACCGTATACCATTTCCTGTACATTAACGGCTGTACCCCAATCGTATGGGATGTCGTTCATACGGCGGTATACAAATGCGCGCTCGTTATCCCATGACTCGAATACAGCTACGATTGCGGCGTAGAGTTGTTCTTTTGCGTCGGTTGGGAAATCGCAGCCTTGGTCTTCTCTGTAAAGGGTTTTGAATAACTCTACGATGGCTTTCCAGTCAGCTTCGGTCATGTCGCTGTCGCTTTTGTAGCCTTTCTTTTCTTGGTACTCGTGAAGGGCATGTTCGAATTTGTCTTTGCTAACGCCGGTTACTACATCGCCAAACATCATGATAAAACGGCGATATGAGTCGTAGGCAAAGCGTCCGTCTGCGGCTTTTGCAAGAGCATCTGCGGAAGCATCGTTGATACCCAGATTGAGAACGGTACTCATCATCCCGGGCATTGAAGCACGTGCGCCAGAGCGTACGCTTACAAGCAGTGGATTTTTACTGTCGCCAAATTTTTTGCCGCTGGTGGATTCCAACTCTGCAACGCATTGGTCGATTTGTTTTTTCATATCTGTGGAGAGTTTTTTACCTGTGGAATTGTACTCGGTGCAGGCTTCCGTGGTTACGATAAAACCATTGGGAACCGGGAGGCCTAGCTTAATCATTTCGGCAAGGTTAGCACCTTTGCCGCCAAGAAGGTTGCGCATTGAGGCGTCGCCTTCCTTGAACATATATACATATTTATGGGCCATGTCTTACTCCTCTCAAAATAACTCTTTTGGACAACTAGCAAATTTTCTTCTGCAAACGCTTCTACGCAGAAAAATTTGCGAATTTTGCTGAAGGCAAAAAATTTCCTTATACATTGTAGGGGCGGCATCCTGGTGCCTGCGGATTGGGATAATCCAAATACCGGGCAGCAGATTGCCGCCCCTACGGAAATCATTAAATCGCTTATTTAAGGGTAGCCTTCGCACCGATTTCAGCAAGTTTTGCAACGATGCTGTCGGCTTCGGCTTTTGGTGCTGCTTCTTTGAGAACTTTGGGGGCGTTGTCAACCAGTTCTTTGGCTTCTTTGAGGCCAAGGCCGGTGATTTCGCGTACAACTTTGATAACCTTGATTTTTTCGCCGCCGACATCTGTAAGCTCAACGTCAAATTCGGTTTTTTCTTCAGCGGCTTCTGCTGCGCCTGCCGCGGGGCCTGCTACCATTACGCCGGCTGCTGCGCTAACACCGAATTTTTCTTCGGCTGCTGTTACCAGCTCGTTTAACTCCAAAACTGTAAGCCCTTCGATGGCTTCGAGGAGTTCTGCTATTGTAAGTTTTGCCATTTTGTTTTTTTCCTCCTATACGGAAATGAATAATAGATTACTCCTCGGCGGGAGCTTCAGGGGTTGGTTCTTCTGTTGCTTCAACTACAGGGGCTTCTACTGCGGGAGCTTCCTCCGCAGGAGCGGCTACCTCTGCTGCCACTTCCGCCACTGGAGCCTCTGCTGGCGCGCTACCACTACCTTTTTCCTCTGCAATCGCGTTGATAACGCGTGCAAAGCTTGCCATCGGCGACTTAAGGGACCCAAGCAGTCTGGAAAGCAGTACATCCTTGGATGGGATTTCTGCGATTAGCTTGGTTTTTGCGGCGTCGTATACATTGCCGTCCATTGCCGAGGCTTTGAACTCTAGCACGGGCATGGCCTTGAGATGCTTGTTGATTGCTGCCGCCGCTGCTGTGGCGTCTTCGTAAGAAAACGCAATAGTTGTAGGCCCAGCCAGATATTCCTGGATGCCTTCGAACTCGGTGTCCTTAACTGCCAGGTTGACCATGGAGTTCTTATAAACTTTGTAGTCGATACCACCGGCTTTACGCAGGGATTTACGTAGCAAAGTGTCCTGCTCTACTGTAAGTCCGCGAGCGTTGACCAGTACCAAGGACTTAGAGCGGGAAAGCTTCTCCTTGATTTCGTCCACAACAACATGTTTAGCTGTACGGTTCTTCTCGAGATTTGTCATATTTCACCTCCTATATCAGTAAAATTATTTCTGCGATGCTTCTACGCAGAAATGATTTTGCGGTTTTTGCCGCAGGCAAAAAGATTACCGCCGTCAGAGCATAAAAATAGCCCCTGACTTTGTCCATAGTCGGGGCTTATGTAGGCATACACACAAGGATTCTCAAATCCGAATCCGCTGAAATATATCATAATAAGCAACCTCGGCAGGATTTACGCTGGAAGCACCTGCTGTCTATGGTAAAAGGAGTATATTGCTGCATGAAAAGAATGTCAAGGCACACCGTAATGAAAAACCATTTTGCACAAAAAACCCCGTATGGTGCCATACGTATTTTTGTGCTATCATACAAAGAAACCCATATGATGCCATATGTTTTTTGGGGAGGTTAGTGTGAAAGAAGGTGTGCGTAGGGGCGGCGAAGCCGCCTCCACTCGATAAACTTTCATGCCTATTTGTGCCTAAGCGAAGCGAAAGGAATGTGGATTAATATGAATAAAGAAGCAACCAGAGCTAATAAGTATAACTCCAATCATTATCACCGATATGCTTTTAGGGTTCGCAAAGGCTCGCAGCTTGCGGAAAAAATCATAGCAAATACAGACGACGGTGAATTCAGCTTTAATTTCTTGGTAACGAAGCTCTTATGCGAGCACTTCAATATTGACTTACCTCATAAATATTATAGTCATCGCACAGTATTGTATGATGCAAGAAACCAAGGCGATGACAGTGGTGCCTAAAATCTTGCAAATTCCATTGTAAATACTATAATGGTCAGAAACCTGTGGGAAGTTAAATTTAAATTTGAAACTTTTTTGCCTATGGTAAAAACCGTAAATTTTTTCTGTGCAGAAGCATTCACAGAAGAAAATTTACTAGATTGGAGGTGCTGGGCATGGATAAAACGCATAAAAGGCTAATCGAAAACACATACAAGAACCTCATAGCGGAAATTAAATCCTACCGTCCGGCTACACCACTTAATCTAGTAGACAAAGCGTTTAATTTTGCAATGAATGCTCACGAAGGCCAATATCGCAAAACCGGGGAACCCTATGTGATGCATCCCCTGACAGTGGCTCTGATACTTGCGGAAATGCGGTCTGATATGGAGTCCATTGCTGTTGGCTTGCTTCATGATGTTGTGGAAGACACCCCTACAACTTTGGAGGAAATCACAAATGCCTTTGGTACAGAAATCGGGCAGTTAGTCGACGGCGTTACCAAAATCGCAAAAGTTAAATATCTGGCTAAAGCCCAGGCTCAGGAATCTTCCGGTGAGCAAGATGGCGATGACGTAAAACTTCCCAAAGGCGCAAAGGAAAAGCTGGCCGCCAAAGCCGATGAGCAAGCGGAAAATTATCGCAAGCTTTTTTTTCATATGTCTCAAGATATTCGTGTCTTGATAATAAAAATCGCCGACAGACTGCATAATATGCGCACTATCAGTGGCCATGGGGAAGATAAACAACGCTCCATTGCCCAAGAAACTTTGGACCTGTATGCCCCTCTGGCTCATCGCTTAGGTATCGCAAAACTCCGTTACGAGCTGGAAGACCTAGCCTTCAAATACCAGGACAGAGCCAAGTACAACGACCTTTCTCAAAAAATTCAAATGAAACAAAGCGAGCGTCAGACCATTGTGGACGAAGTCTTGGACGTCATACGAACGCGGCTTAAAGAAGAAGGCATAGAAGCCACGGTAGAAGGCCGAGCCAAGCATTTTTATAGCATCCATAGGAAAATGAAATCCCAGGACAAGACCCTGGATCAAATATATGACCTTTTTGCGGTACGAGTACTTGTTAATGAAGTGACAGACTGTTACGCCGCACTAGGTTGGATTCATACCATGTTTATCCCGGTGCCTGGGCGCATCAAGGATTATATCTCCATGCCCAAAATGAACCGCTACCAGTCCATTCACACCACAGTTGTAGGTCCTCATAATGGGGAGCCTGTGGAGGTGCAAATCCGCACCCATGATATGCACCAGGTCGCGGAATTTGGCGTTGCCGCTCACTGGAAATACAAGGAGCGGGACAAAGGTGCCAAGGATAAATGGCTGCAAGAGCTTATGTCCTGGCAGCGTGAAGTTTCTGACAACGACGAGTTTTTAGATGCTCTCAAGATGGACATGGATGGTTTCAGAGGCCATGTATATTGCTTCACCCCCCAAGGAGACGTTCACACTCTAATTGATGGTGCAACTCCCATAGATTTCGCGTATCAGATCCACTCTGCTGTAGGTAATCGTATGGTAGGGGCCAAGGTCAATGGCCGCATTGTAACCAATGACTACACCCTGGCCACCGGCGACAGAGTCGAAATCCTCACCAGCCAAAACTCCAAAGGACCAGGGCGAGATTGGATTAAAATCGTAAAAACCGCCCAAGCCAGAACAAAAATTAATCAATGGTTCAAACGGCAAGACCGGGAAGAAAACATCCAAAGAGGCCGAGAGCTACTAGAGCAAGCCGCCACTGAAATGGATGTAACCTTTGACGAACTGATGGCTCTGGATGAGCCTTTTGCGGCAATATTGCAGCGCTATAATTGCAAAGATACAGACCAGTTATATGTAATGGTAGGGGTAGGGGGCCTAAAGGAAAAGCAAATCGTAAACCGCCTGTACCGTGAATATGAAAAGACACTGCCTCCCCCCACAGATGAGGAGCTGATAGAGGAGCTGCTATCGGAAAGCGCGGAGCTCCCCGACCGCAAAACCCAAAGCGGTATAGTAATCAAAGGTGTAGGCGACACAGATGTACGCTTTGCTAGGTGTTGCAGCCCTGTCCCAGGGGACGAAATCATTGGGTTCGTGACTAGGGGCCGTGGTATGAGTGTCCACAGAACTGACTGTATAAATATGCTCCACTTGACTGATTTGGATAAAAGACGCCTAATGGAAACCCATTGGCATGTGGCTGAAAAATCCGGCAATACTTACCATACAGATATCTGCCTCCACTGCGACGACAGAGACGGACTTCTTGCGGATATAGCCCGGATTCTCTCAGAAGAAAGAATAAAAGTAACGTCAATGAATGTCCGTACCCAGCAAGCTGAGGCTATTTTCAATATAGGGATAGAAATTGCCGACGGTGAGAGGCTGGAGCAGCTTTCGCAGCGGCTTTTAAGGGAAAAAAGTATTTACGATATAACGAGAGCGACAGCATGAAAATAAAAATCATTGCCAACCATAAATACATTGACGAAATACAAACAATCGCGCAACTTTTCTTCCCTCATGCGCGGTTTTGTTATGGGGATGAAGCGGCGGATTATACAATCGTCAGTAATATTGATGAGAAATCCTTAATGGATCAACCCTTTTATCTAACAAAAAAACGTCTGGTAATGCTCAATCTTTTCCACGAGTTGAAGGAATCAATCGGTGCATTCACCCCATGGGGGGCACTCACAGGCGTTCGCCCTACAAAAATGGTACGGGAATGGATGGCAGCAGACTATACCCATACCCAGGCCAAGGAAATTTTGCAAAACACATTCCACGTCCAAGAAGACAGGGCGCAGTTAGCCGTAGATGTCGCTCATGCTGAAAACCAGGTAGCGGAACGCATACATGGTAATGGCCTATACGTAAGCATTCCATTCTGTCCTTCTCGCTGCGTCTACTGTTCCTTCAACACAGCCCACAAACCCTGGAGTATAGAACTGCAAACCCGCTATGTAAATGCCTTGATATCAGAATGCCGCGAGTTACCTCAAGAAAATATCTCATCAATATATATAGGCGGCGGTACTCCAACTGCCCTAGCTGACCACCTACTTGAGCAGCTATTGGAAGCATTACCACCCATCAATGGTGAATTCACGGTAGAAGCAGGCCGTCCAGACACCATCACCCGCTCTAATCTTCGTTTAATGAAAAAATACGGCGTCAACCGCATTTCAATTAATCCCCAAACTCTTAATAATAAAACCTTAAAAGCAATAGGGCGTAACCACACTTCCACAGACTTCATCAGAGTCTTTAAACTCGCCCGGCGACAAGGCTTCACCTGTATCAACACAGATATAATCGCAGGCCTCCCCGGTGAAAATGAAAAGGATATGGTAAACACCATGGAATTCCTGTCCGCCCTGTCACCGGAGAATATCACCATCCACACACTAGCGATAAAACGCGCCTCCAAGCTCAACGAGGAAAGGATGGAACAGGCTCATTATCACGATAAAGCAATCATCGCGGCCCAACTCAAAATCGCCCACGAGAGCTGTGTGGCTCAAGGCCTCGTCCCATATTACCTATATCGCCAAAAAAATATGGCTGCCTTATTCGAAAACACTGGCTACAGCCTCCCTGGCCAAGAGTGCCAATATAATGTAGGCATGATGGCAGAACTGCAAACCATCCATGGCATAGGTGCAGGAGCCGTAAGCAAATATGTAGTAGGCGCAAAAATAACCCGGGCATTCAACCCAAAGGACCCGGAAATCTATATCGAAAGAAGGAACCCCCAATGATTCAAGCCCCAAAAGGAACCCATGATGTATATGGCGAAGACATGCGCTTATGGCGGCATATCGAAGACGAAATCCGTAAAATAACTGATGCTTACGGCTATACAGAAATCCGCACCCCATCCGTTGAGCATACAGAGCTATTCCTTCGCGGAGTAGGGGACACAACAGACATTGTCCAAAAGGAAATGTACACCTTTGAGGACAAGGGGGGCCGTAGCCTATCCCTACGCCCAGAGCAAACCGCCGGCGTAGCCCGGGCCTATGTAGAGCGGGGGATGTATAGCCAGCCCCAACCCATTAAGCTATTTTATATCGGCCCTAATTTCCGCTACGAAAAGCCACAACATGGACGATATCGCCAACATCATCAATTTGGGGTAGAGGTCTTTGGTGCATATACACCCGCCACGGAAGCTGAGGTAATTTCCCTGGGCCATACCTTAATCAACCGCCTCGGAGTAGAAAATGTAAATCTTCATATAAATAGCATAGGCTGCACAGAATGCAGGCCAGTCTATCACCAACGCCTGAAAGACTACCTGACAGATAGATTGGAAAAATTCTGTCATACATGCCGTGACCGTTTTATCAAGAATCCCCTGCGCATACTCGATTGCAAAATCGACTCCTGTCAAGCCCTGCTAACAGATGCTCCACTGGTACTGGACGCCCTGGACGATGAATGCCGCATCCACATCGAAGAATTGCAGCTCCTACTCACCAGCATGAACATCCCCTTCATAGTAGACCCCAAAGTAGTCCGCGGCCTGGATTACTACACACGCACTGTATTCGAGTTTATAGCCCCAGGCTTTACGGTATTAGGAGGAGGGCGCTATGATGGCCTTATTGCCCAGGTAGGGGGCCAACCCACTGGTGGGGTAGGCTTTGGTATGGGAATCGAGCGACTTGTTTTACAATTAAAAGAAAATGAAAATATCCCGGCCACCACCGGCCCAACAATATTTATAGGTCACGCCGATTCCGAAGGTGCAAGAAAAGCCCATCAGCTAGCGTATCAACTACGTCAAGCGGGCATACAAGCCGAAAGCGATATAATAGGCCGCAGCGTTAAAGCTCAAATGAAATACGCCAATAAAATCCAAGCGCGACATACAACAATACTAGGCTGTGACGAGCTTGCCAATAACTTGGCAAAAATAAAAAATATGGAAACCGGCGAGCAGGCCGAGGTGAATCTTGATGGCTTAAGTAATTTTTTTTAGTGAGAAAGGAGAATTGCAGTGGGTACTGCATTAAAGCATGAAAATAAGGTATTTTACGAAATATTGAGTGGGCAACCAGTAGCAATAGCTAAACCATCAATGAACCACGTGTTTGTATCTGGCAACATACACAATATTTTTAAGCAATATTTGAAGGGTAAATTCTGCCGTGTTGCTTCTGAGGCAAAGGTAATCCTTTCAGATAAGGATACATTTGCTCCTGATGTCATGGTTATTTGCAAGTCAGATATAAAATCCGCTTGCTCCGCGTTTCAATCCACCGCTCGCTTAGACAGGTTTTAATTTGAAATCAGCATTAAGATAATTTTCGTGGATGAGGAGCCTAATTATACAAAAAGCCGCATCCTACGCATTGGGTGCGGCTTTTGCATTAGTGATTATTTTTTGTTTTCTTCTTTGCAATTTTGCTTAGTTCGTCTTGGTAGCTGGGTAGCTCTAGTCCCTCTGTGTTTGCAGCCTCTACTATTATTTCGTAGGCTTCTTCAACGTCCTCTGCTCGTGCGACGGCTTTTGCCATTAGTTTTAGTATTACTTTTTTTTCATATGACATTGGATGCCCTCCTTCCGAGCTTAACATTAGAAAGAAATTTACGTAATTATATCACGAAAAAAGTGTCCAATCTATATAGAAGAAGTATTTTTACAATTACATGCTATAATCGCCATATGAAAATGTGTAGAAAAACTATTATGGCCTTCAAACAGAAAAACTTTTAATGTGCGGGATATTTTTCCCTATTTCGGAAGAGGTCCAATAAGCTCATATAAGGAGATTGCTTATGGATAAAAACATAATCATTGTAGGCCCGGGCAGGGGTGGTAAAACAACATTGGCGAAAAAAATTAATGAAGAGCTAAACTACTTTGTCTTCCATATGGATTACCTTATGACTACTCTTGATAGGGCATATCCGCAACTGGATGTTAGAATTGCATGGGATTATAGAAAAACTACAGCCAATATTGCACCATTTGTTGGCCATTTTCTTGGTATGTCTATATGTTATCGCGATTTTGAAGAGGATTTAAACTTGGGTAAGCATGTTGTAAAAGGAAATAAATTTGTGATGGAAATAGGGCATTTTGATTTTGATAAAATATCGTCGATATTTGGAAAATATGAGATTGGTGGGTTAAAAGACAATTTCATTCTTATAGGGTTGGTGCAGCATAAAAAAACGGCAAAGGAATTTTTCAACGACCTTAGAAAATACGATACAGAAGATGAGTGGACATATGGTTGGGATGATGAGGGGTTAATGATGTTTTGTGAAGATCTTGTTGCCCACAGTCAGGAAGTGTTTGATAATTGTATAAAGTACGGTTTTACTGTTTATGATACATCCGGAGATCGGGAGCACGTTTTTGACAAAGTAATTGAGGACATAAAGAAAGGGACCGCCTCGTCATGAGACAGCCCCCTATATTTGCATGTTATTTAAACGCTTCCATCCTTCGCCCAGCCCTTGGCGAAACCCATCACATTTGCATATGTGGCACTCTTTGCATTGCGTACATAAAACCCAGATGAACATACTCCCAATGTCAGGGAGCTGACAGGGTCAAGACCCAGTGCCTGCCCAGAATCCGGCGTTAAAGTTGTCACCTGCACCGGTGGTGGTCAGGGGCTTTGCACAATAGGGGCCTTCTACATGGTGGCAGTCACCGTCGATTACGCAGCATTCTGCCGGTGCGTGAAGTGGGAGGCCAATGCCCTTTATAGTGGCGACAGTATTATTTATACTTCGCCACTTCCGCTACGAATTTCCTTGCCTCTTCCGTCACCGCGTCAAAATCCCCGGTTTTGGCACCTGCTGTCAGATTGCTTCCTGTCCCTACGGCATATGCGCCTGCCGCTAGCCAGTTTCTTACATTGCTCAAGGAAACGCCACCGGTAGGCATAAATTGGCCTTGGGGTAGGGGCCCCTTGAAGCTTTTGATAATGTTGGGAGAATAAGCGTCTCCAGGGAATATTTTGATTACATCCGCGCCCATCTCCAAGCAGGCTACAATTTCCTTAATAGTTTGCGCACCAGGCATTATTGGGACACGATAACGGTTGCACATTATCATTACATCTGGATTAAAGCTCGGGGAGACAATATATCCTGCCCCTGCCAGAATTGCAGCCCTGGCTGTTTCCGGATCGAGTACGGTCCCGGCACCGATATAAACTTCTTCCCTCTTGTAACGCGTAGCCAGTTCCTTGATAATATCAATGGCACCTGGGACAGTAAGAGTTACTTCTAGGAACTTAATGCCGCCTTTTTTTACGGCATCTACTATTTTAAAGCCTTGCTCTTCAGATTCGGCCCTTATGACCGCTACTATTTTTTCCTCGCCTAGTTTGCGAAGTAATTCGAGTTTTTTGTCCATTAAATTAACCCCTTCTCTTTGAATATATTTATTATATTGTCAACTGCCATATTGCTCATTGCATCTACCGCACCCATGGTCGATGCTGCACAGTGGGAGACTACGATTACGTTATCTAGCTCCATTAATTTTGAATCTGTAGCCGGTTAGAATTGATAATATAACGGGTTTCTTCTGTCAGCAGCATGTGAAGGCTTATAAAATCACAGGTTTGAAGCATTTCTTCTACTGCCATAAAGGTGATACTATTAGCCCAAAGGCGTAATCGGCAACGGTGGAAGAGTTGGCGTTCTGTGTAATTGCGGCTAGGAACCTCGGCATCCATCGGGTCATAGACCAAAGGGTCGTCGGCTTTTACCATGTCCTCAAAAGCGGTGGCATCCATGTACATGCCTCGCATTTGGGGCAGTAGTCTCTTTGTAGCTGCCGCAGTCTTAGAATGCCCGGTGGTTTTCCCTGCTCCCCGTTTTCGGCGTAGCCATTGCACCCATAGAACAAAAATAGTCAAGGGTTTAAGCGTTGAGATTTTGGGCGTTCTTTGCCCAAAATATTACTCGTCCCTTGACTATTTTTGAGCCGTAGCGAACGGATGTGTAGAGTATTCGTATCGTTACAACAACTTAGTCTATTTGCATATTTCTTAAAAATTCTAATGCAGCCTCTAACGCATCACTAGGGTCAACCAAAATATCCGGCATGAGAGTGTGTTGGTCGGCATTTGTGTCGGGTCGATTCCAAAGAACATGCGAAACTCTACCTATATATCCAGAGTAAGGAAGTGTAAAACTTAGTATATCGCCAAATGATGTTGGCGCATTTCTGCTTGCACTACCAACGACATTGCCAAAACCGCCATCTTGTACCCATACTCCCATCATAGTTGCGGAACTATATGTGCCACTGTTGGTAAGTATTGATACAAAAACATTGTTGGTGTTATTGTTTGTCGGAATATAAGGCTCAATTTGAAGATAATCAATACCCAGCCATCTTAATATGTGTAGCGGGAACATACCAGAATAAGAAATCATGCGTCTGCTAATACGACGCGCAGAGCCATAACGTGGAACTGTAATACCCATAGCCTCCAATATCCTCTCGCCTACTACAGATGCTCCCCCACCATTCCCCCGTAAATCTATAATAAAATTTTGTGTGCCAGCAGCTACAGCATCTTCAATTGCTTGTACTAACTCCGTAATGTGCGAACCATCAAAGAATGTGCGTAAGTCTATAAAGAAAATGTCATCCATCATTTCATAATTAACAATAAAGTCCAATCCGCCTGATGGTTGCGGCGGCTCAATTCTATATAGTTCTTCACTACTTACGCCGTAACTGTATAAGGTGAGCATAACTGCATCATCCACAATCTGACCGCCTGCTCTTACTATGATGTCGCCAAATCTAGTGAAAACAGCGTGATTATGATAACGCTCTGCATCGTTTTCAGCATGAAAATATTGGTCAATTATTTCAAATATATGCGAAACAGGCATACCGCCAATTTCTGTTACTATTGTGTTTGTGAGTTCTCCACTTTCGTTTCTTAAATGCAAGTTACTGTTTACTATTCCCCATGGTACATCAAGCAAGTTGCCAAATATAGCCGGTTGCCACATGCCAGACTCATTTTGCTCGATTAAAACGCCTTGACCAGACATATGTCCATCACCAAATACAGTTATAAACCTTGCAACAGCAAAAGCAAAATCTAATCTCGTAAGATTTTCATTCTGGGTATATTCTAAAAATTGGGCACGGATAATTTCGTAATCATCAGATAGCCAACCGTCTATAATGAATGTCGGATGTGTTTGTTCTATCAAACGCACAAGGTATAATGCGTCTGTTGCAAAACTTGGCGGGTTCATCTCAATGTTGGTAAAATCCATTGTACGGTTATGTGCAACATTTGCCGAGTTCAAACTTGGTCTGCCGCTCATGTTCCATACTATCAAAAAGGCGGCTACCAAAAGAATTACCAATGCTACAGCAGCAATAGCAGCAATCTTCAAAATTTTCGTTATCCTATTTTTCTTGCTTACTGTTTGCATTAATGCAGTACCTCCGTTGATAAAAAAACATTACCGCCAAAATCCTATGAAGTACAACAACTTAAAACAATTCTTCTGTTCAGTATAGCATAGGTGCGACACTACTCTCAAGAATAACCTCGTTTGGGAATTGTGTCGCACTTTCGGTCAGTACGGTTTTAACTTTATAAGCCGTGGTCGTAACTGCGTTTTTTGCGTAGTTGCGTGTGGCTTGCAGTAGCCGTTCTTGCTCTGGCTTCATGTTTTCAAGTTTTAAGGCAGGGTCAAACAATAATGATGCATTAGCTTTTGCTATAGCACCAACGCTTGTATAAACAAACATTCATCGGACTTATAGGTCCTGTTACTGTCATTATTTTTTTCATATGCGATTCCGTAATATTGCCGCCCCTGGCTATAGCGGAAAGCGGCAATTCATGGTTTTACCTACTTATACTAACCGCAAATTGACTTCTATCTCCCCGGTAACGGGCAACAGAAAACTCTACTGGCTCATTGTATTGGTCATATGCGGTGGTTTTTACAAAGCAAATTGGGTCACCTTTGTCTACACCCAAAAGTTCCGACTCTCGGGAACCGGCTAAAATTGCCTCGACTATACGGTCAACACGTTCTATACGTATTTGATACCGCTTTTCTATTGTTTCGTAAAGAGATGCATGTCGGAAGTCTACCGACTTTAAATCCGGCATGGACTTGTGGGGTATATAAGTTTCCACCCAAACAATAGGATCATCATCTGCATAGCGCACACGTTCAAGATAGATGCATTGGGCATCCTTTTCCAATGCAAGCTTTTCGGATACCTCCGCGTTGGTTCGCACTTCTATGGTCAGCACCCGGGTAGATGGGGTGAGGTCCTTAGCTTGCATTTCCGCGTTAAAGCTTTGCAGCTTGCTAAAAAACGAACCGTCCATTTTGGGCTTTGAAACGGTTACTTTACGGTTTTTCTTTGATAAGTGGCCTTCAGATATTAGCTCACTTATCGCCTGCCTTACAGTAGGGCGGCTGATATCAAACTTTTCGCAAAACTGCTGCTCAGTAGGGATTTGATGGCCTACTGGCCAGCTCCCATTTTTTATTTGTGCTAGTACAAATCGTTTAATCTGATAATACAGAGGTATGGGGACGTCTCTGTCCAAGGCATCAACATCTGTTAATGTTATATACTGATCCAAAATATATCACTCGCTCAATTATAGTATAATTATTAACATTACCTTATCACTCCATATTAAACATGTCAATACATAGTTACATTCGGACAATGTGAAGGGGTAAAGGAAATTTGCACAAAAAATCCATATGGTGACATACGGGTTTTTTATGCAAATTATACATGCAACAAATTATAGCGATTTCACCTGAGAGTGACGGTTTTTGTCACCCTCAGGTGAAATATATAGCGAATTAAATGAGAAACAGTCCAGACCGAGCCGAAAATCGTGAACGATTCTACACGTTTTCGGCGACAGGCTGGACTGATTTCGAATCAATTCGCTATACTTGATAGTTTGGTTTGTGAGATTGTATAATAAGGTGACAAAATGCAGGGGGTTACAAATGAAAAATAGCATATCACTAAACGGAAACTGGTCTTTGTACTATTACCCCGAGGTAGGCGAAAGACTGCCACAAACACCAGAGGAAATGCATGATTTAAGCCTCTCACCTATAAACGCCTTAGTACCAGGCAATGTGGAAATTGATTTGATGGCGGCAGGGCTCGCAGTGGAGCCGTACTTTGGTTTGAACGCCTTGACATACCGCAAGTTTGAGTTTAACTCATGGTGGTTTGAGCGGGAGTTTGAAATCCCTGTATCATTCAAGGGAAAGGATATCCTTATCCGTTTCGATGGGATTGATACCTTTGGTGCTATTTTTATCAATGGCCGGCAAGTCGGCACAACAGATAATATGTTGATTCCTCATGAGTTTGACATTACTTCTTTCGTAAAACTAGGTGAAGCCAATAAAATTAGTGTTCATATTGCATCTACCGTCAACAGGGCGCGTCAGATGGACTTTCCTGTGGGTGTGCGCACATGGGAATCCCTTTCCGATGAACATGCTGCGGTTAGAAAAGCGGCTCACAGCTTTGGCTGGGATATTGGGGTGCGCATGATTTCAGCTGGCATGTGGCGTGATGTAGCCGTTTTTACTCGAGAAAAAACATATATCAAAGAAGTGTATTATTCCACCCCTAAAGTAGGTGCGTATTCCTCATCCCTTAATGTCTTTTATCGCTTCGAAACTGACGACCCTATGTTGGAGGGGTTTTCTGTCCGGGTAGAAGGGATTTGCGGCGACAGCCGATTCGAAAAAACTGTGCCCACGATTTTTGTTTCAAATAAATTTTCAGTCAATATCGAAAATCCCGAACTATGGTGGCCTGTCGGTTATGGCGAGCCAAATTTGTATACGGTGACTTTTTCTCTGATGAAGGACGGCGAAGTTGTGGATACACGGGTCGAAAATATCGGTATCCGGGATGTAAAGCTGGAACGCTCTTATGGCGGCGAAAACTACGGCAACTTCCGCTTTATCATCAACGGCTTGCCTATCATGGCCCGAGGGACCAACTGGGTACACTTGGATTGCCTGCATAGCCGGGATAAGGAGCGGCTGCCAATCGCATTTGAGCTTCTACGGGACCAAAACACAAACATGATTCGTATGTGGGGTGGCAATGTATACGAATGCGACGAATTCTATGATTTATGTAACTATCACGGCATTATGATATGGAATGATTTTTCCCTGGCTTGCGGGATATACAGCCAATACGATGAAATGGCAAGAATCATGGAAAAGGAGGCGGCATCAGTTATTATTCGTCTGCGCAATCATCCTTCATTGGTGCTATGGGCGGGAGATAATGAAATTGATGTAATGGCCGCGTCCTTGGGGCATGTGTATCCCCACGGAAGATACAACAGAATAACCCGTGAGATATTTCCCAGAGCTGTGGCAATGCATGACCCATACAGGGATTATCTGCCCAGTTCCCCCCTAATAGAAGGGGATTTCCCTAATGACAGTGAAATGCCTGAGCAGCATAATTATGGTCCCCGCGATTATTACAAAGGGGATTTTCACCGGTTGTGTAAGGCACATTTTGTCAGCGAAATCAGCTATCACGGCTGTCCCGCCCTCTCCAGCCTTAAGAAATTCATCTCCGAGGATGAGCTATGGCCCTTTAGTGAAGACAGCGAATCATGGCGGATGCATAATTCGGAACATGTCACGGGAATCAAACGGGATTATGACCGCAATGTACTGATGTTTAAGCAGGTGAAGGTGCTGTTTGGAGCTGTGCCGGAGAAAATAGAGGACTTTATAACGGCTTCCCAGATTTCCCAGGGGGAAGCACTAAAATTTTTAATAGAAAATACCCGTATTCAAAAGTGGCGTAAAACAGGGATGCTATGGTGGAACTTGGCCGATGGCTGGCCCCAGCTTTCCGATTCAACAATTGATTACTACAACCGCAAAAAGCTGGCTCATTACTATGTAAAGCGTGCTCAGCAGCCTTTGCATATCATCATGGGGGAATCCGAAGGCTGGCAGCATAAGGTTTGCATATGTAATGATAGCCGGGAGCGAAAAGAAGTCTGCTATAAACTTATCGATTTTGAAGCGAATCAAGTCGTATTGGAAGGCGTCGCGACAGTGAATGAAAACGAAAACCTGTTCCTGCAGCCCATTGATTCCCTTCCCGGAGTGAAGAAGCTCTATTTAATTGAATGGGAATCCGCGGGCAATAAATATGGCAGTCATTATATTAACGGGTTCCCTTCCTTCGATTTGGCACAGTACAAAGGCTGGCTTAAGGCTATAAGCCAATTGCCTCAATCATTTGACCCATGGGAGTGTTTTGTTTGATAAATACAGTTTTATTTGACTTTGACGGTACCATTTCCACCTTGCGTAGCGGCTGGGAAAAGGTGATGGAGCCCTTGATGATTGAACTCCTTGGAAAAGGAAGCGAGGAAGTTGTCCGGCAGTATATCGACGAATCCACAGGGATACAGACAATCCTGCAAATGGAATGGCTTTCTTCGGAGGTAAAAACGAGACACGGCCATGGAAAAGACCCATGGGAATACAAGGCCGAGTACAATAGGCGGCTGATGGAAACGGTGTCAAAACGCAGGCAGTCAATTGTAGACGGCGAGGCACAGCCGGAGGACTATCTAATCGCAGGCAGTAAAGAACTGCTGCAAGTGCTACATGAACGAGGCATTAATCTGATGGTGGCAAGCGGTACCGATGACCCGGATGTAAAGGCAGAGGTAGCGGTACTGGGGCTTTCAAAATATTTTTCGGAAATATCCGGTGCGCCATTGGGCAAAAAAAATTGCCCAAAGGAAGGGGTAATACGTTCCCTATTGGAATCCGGCATTCCCCCCAAAAGTGTAGCGGTTGTAGGGGATGGTAAAGTAGAAATTATGATAGGCCAAGAATACGGAGCACGTACTCTGGGGCTTGCCAGTGATGAAAAGGCGAGGATGGGTATCAATCTAGTTAAGGAAGAACGTCTTAAAGCAGCAGGCGCGGATATAATTATGGGGGATTTCCAAGACATTGAGGGTGTTATCAGGTTTTTACTGGGGTGAAAATCATGGATTTATCAAAAATTAAGATGAACAGCGCGCGTAGCCGCGTTAACTTAGTAACACGTGAAAATATGGCGGTACCCGGCGATGATATAAAGGAATGGAATCCTTCCGGATTTTACGAACTTATTTCCCGTATAAAAAAGGCCCGTGCCGCTGGCAGGCCTGTGATTTTTTCATTTGGTGCCCATGTAATAAAAAACGGCCTATCCCGCTATCTTATTGCCCTTATGGAAGAGGGATTTATTACACATCTCGCTAGCAACGGAGCCGGCAGTATCCACGACTTTGAGCTATGCTGGCTGGGAGGCACCTCAGAAGATGTCCCCTCCGCAATAGAAGACGGCTCCTTTGGCATGTGGGATGAAACATGTACATGGATGAATGAAGCTATTGTTGAAGGTGCGAATTATGGGTACGGAGAAGCATTGGCGCGGTATATGATAAAACATCCGGCTCGCTTTCCATATATAGATGATTGCGTACTGTTTCAGGCTAATAAGCTGAACATCCCGGCTACATATCATATTGCCTTGGGTACGGACATTATTCATCAGCACCCAAAGGCAGACTTTGGGGCAATCGGCAAAACAAGTGGTATGGATTTTCATAAATTATGTGAAAGCGTGTCACAGCTTGACGGCGGTGTGTTCTTAAATTTTGGTTCCGGAGTCATCGGCCCGGAGGTTTTCTTGAAGGCACTTTCCATAGCGCGAAACCTAGGTTATCCCACATTTGATATAACTACCGCTAATTTTGACCTAATTGATTTAGGGGATTATCAATCCAAAATAGGCCAGGATGACCCGCTATATTATTACCGCCCGCGGAAAAATATCGTAAACCGTCCGGTGAGCCGGGGAGGCAAGGGCTTTCATTTTACAGTGGATCATAAACTAAGCATACCGAATTTGTGGAGGCAATTATGCAGACCGAACGGCTGAAGGAAATCCTAACCAATATCCAAAACGTCCACGCTGCGGTAGTCGGCGATATTTGCCTTGATATCTACTGGCAAGCGGATATGCGGTTGTCGGAGCTTTCCAGGGAAACGCCTCACTACATGCTGCCAATTGTGGAAGAGCGCATGTCCCCCGGAGGGGGCGGGAATGTCGTTGCCAATATGGCGTCACTAAAGCCCTCAAAGGTATATGCCGTGGGCGTAATAGGAGATGATTGGCGAGGGGCTGAGTTGTCTAAGCTGCTTTGTGGAGTAAATCATTTAATCACGGCACCCGGCAGGTTTACCAGCACATTTTGCAAGCCGTTACGAGGTGGATATTCACATGTTGTATATGAGGATCCCCGTCTGGATTTTCTTAGTCATAAACCGCTGGAAAAGGAAATCGAAGACCGGCTCATTGACTCTCTTGGAGATATTGCAACGAAAATTGATGTGTTGTGTGTATCCGACCAGCTACCCTGTGGTACGATTACCGATAGGGTACGTGAGTGCATTTTAAAACTCGCAGGAGATGGCTTGACGGTAATAGCTGACAGCCGCGAAAGAATCGGTATGTACATCGGTTGCATAATTAAGCCCAACGAAGTAGAAGGCACAAAGGCCGCAGGGGTTGATGATTTCAGAGAAGCTGCGCTTCAACTGGCGGCATTTCGTGAGGTTATCATGACCATAGGCGCGGAGGGCTCCTTGTATGCCGCAAATGGGGAAATCACTCATATACCAGCAAGGGCAGTCACAGGTGAAATTGATATAGTAGGCGCGGGAGATTCGTTTTTGTCAGGATTTGCGCTGGCAACAGCGGCAGGTGCAACCCGCTTGGAAGCGGCAAGCATCGCAGGGCTATGTAGCGAGGTAACGATACAGAAAATCGGAACCACTGGGACTGCATCAGCGGAAGAGATTATAGAAAGGTATGGACAGGCATATGAAAATTAAACCCACCCCCTATTATTACACATCTCAAACCCATCTAAGCAATATATTTGATGCGGAAGCGCGGCAGCTACCCTGCCAAGCTGGGAGCATAGAGGCTTACAGCTTATGGAAAGCCACTGTACGAGCCAAGCTAAGAGAAATAACCGGCATATCCCAAATGAAAACCTGCGACCTTGAGCCCCAGCTACTCAGCACCGCACAACTCGAAGGCATAACCCGGGAAAAATGGCTAATCCAAACGGAGCAGGATGTGTGGATGCCTTTTTATATACTTATCCCCCATAGCGCAAACGCGGAAACGCCATGCATTATTGCCCCTCACGGCCATGTAATCTGCGGTAAGCTAGGGACATCCGGGCGAAGGGACTATGAGGTAGTTAATCGCCAAATAGAGGAATATAACGCGGATTATGGGCTAAAATTTGCAGAGGAAGGATATGTAGTTTTCTGTCCGGACGCCCGGGCCTTTGGGGAGCGGCGTGAGTCCCCCAGGCAGGGAGAGCGGGAGGATTTCTTCATTTGCTGTACCTGCGAATATTTGAATAATATTGCGATATGCCTGGGCCGTTCCCTAACGGGCATGTGGACATGGGATTTGATGCGCCTGATTGACTATATCGAAACCCGTGAATGGGATGCAAGCCGGATAGCCTGTGCAGGCCTATCAGGAGGCGGAGCACAAACCCTATGGCTTACTGCCTTGGATGACAGAGTCAAATGTGGTATAACCAGCGGATATTTTTACGGTATAAAAGAAGCACTGCTAAAGCTGCCAAATTGCTCCTGTAACTACATTCCCGGCCTTTGGAATGCAGTAGATATGGGTGATATTGCCGCCCTGATAGCTCCCCGTCCATTTTTAGTAGAAACAGGTATTGATGACCCTCTTAATGGAGAAAGCGGCCTTGCCAATGTCTTTTCCCAGGTTGAAATTGCTCGTGATGCGTACAAGCTTTTTAGTGCAGAGGAGAAGCTTGTGCATGTAGTGGAAGAAGGCGGTCATAGGTGGTATGGCAATAAGGCCAATTGGTTTATAGAGATAAATTTATAGCTTCGTGACGAATAATTCGTTATATAGCGAATTAATTCGAAATCAGTCCAGCCTGTCGCCGAAAAAGCGTTGAGGCGTCCGCTATTTTCGGCTTGGTCTGGACTGTTTTTCATTTAATTCGCTAAAATTAAGGATTGAGTGGTTTATTAGCTCAATCCTTTTTTTGCAAAAAATTACACTACTGCAACGGACTCAATTCTACGCTGTCTTTCATGAAAGAAACAAAAATACACAAACCCAAGGAGGGAAAATATGTTTCAAATCATTTCAGACGGCGGCTGCGATTTTACCAAAGAAGAAGCACTACGTCACAATGTAGAGATTGTTCCATTTTATGTGACATTTGACGGAGAAACACATTTAAAGGAAGGTGTGGATATCACAAATGAGGAGTTTTTCATACGGCTTTCAACAGAAAAAAACCTATTCCCAAAAACTTCTCAGCCGACTCCCCAGGATTATATCAATGCATATGAACCATATCTGAAAGCTGGCAAAAACATAATCTCTCTTACTATATCTTCGAAGCTAAGCGGCACATACAACAGCGCGACTCTTGCTGCCAACATGATGAAAGAAGAATATCCAAACAGAACAATATTAGTGATTGACTCATTGAATTGCGCCGTAGGACAGGGCTTGATTCTGCGAGAGATAATAAAGATGCGCGACAATGGCATTATGATAACCAAAGCTGCCGACATAGCAAAAGAAATTATTAAGACAACAAGGATATATTTTACCCTTGATAGCTTAGAGTACTTAAGGCGCGGTGGCAGGGTCGGTCCTACAACTGCATTTGTAGGAAATCTTTTGGGATTGCGTCCGGTTTTGCATATCGTTGATGGGGCGGTTGAGCAGTTGGAAAGCGTACAAGGCAAGAAGAAGGTATTGCAGCTAATGGAAGATGGTATCGTAGATGCCCTAAAGGATGATTTGCATAATGTGAGCCTTTGTATTGGTCATATACTTCGCAATGATGATGCCATAGCATTTAAAGCAAGCATAGAAGGGGCACTAGGCACAAAAATAACCAATCCCATAGCCGAGATTGACGCAACGATAGGTACACATGCTGGGCCTGGAGCTTTGGCGGTTGCGTATTGTAAAAAATATGAGTCATTGGTGAGGCGATGAAATTGCCCATAATGGGCGGATAGGAGATTAGAGAATATGAATACATGGTTTATAGTGGCACAAATTTTAGGTGTTATAACAATTATTTTTGAATTCGCATCATATCAAATCAAAGATAAATCGAAATATTTCCGCACCACTGGTATTGGCAGCTTTTTTTGGCTGACAATGTTTTTCTCTATAGGAATGGCCACAGGGATGGACACACAGCTCTCGCTGATGGTTGCGGCGTCGTACAGCACTATACGTAATTTAGTATTTTGGAGAATCTTCTCGAAAAATACGCCTCAAAGCAAAGAGCTGGGGCTTAATTTTCTCCTTGTAATGATAGGTGTGGCTCTTGTTGCCGGGACGCTTTCTGTTATAAATGCGCCAGAACAGGTCAGATGGTTGCATGCACTTGGAATGGTTGCGGCCTTAAGCTTTGTAATAGGCCAATATCTACCGGGTGTTCACTATGTGCGAATAACAGTTACGTTTTATGCTCTTATTGTAATGCTAACGCAAACTCCGTTGAATATTCTATATGGTGACTTCCGTTGGAATATCATGGGTATTTTGATTGAGTTAGCAAAAATATCATCTGTCATTATTTTTTATCTGCGCTTTGCTAAAGATCCCAAAAAACCACAATTGCAATTTGCAAAGCCTTAAGGGTAGGCTCCATATTCGTGTGCCCGTTCGTTAGCCCCTATATTGTGATCTCATCTCAATATGCAAGATAGTGCACCGAAATGTGAATCCTCTAACTTCTTGAAACATTCTACCGGGGTTTTTGCGTCTATCAATTGCAACGCATAGGAATATTCCCCGAAGCCTGACAGGTCCATCCGGAAATTGGTTTCCCAGGTATTATTCATAACCCAGGAATAGACTGGGCGGAAGTTGTTTTCCAGCTTGCCGTCGCATAATTTTATTGGGTGATGCTTTAGCTCTCCCATGTAGATTAGTGGCGTATCCGGTGTGTGTATCAGCAGCGCTTTTTGATTGGCCTCGTCAAAATACACAATCCCTGTATCCGTCATCCAGTACTCCATACAGGTGCCGGGGATTTGGTCAACGCCTGGACGGAAAGGCTGCGAGCCTTTTTTTAGGTATACGATTTCATTGCGTCGATTTATAGAAAGGGGGAGGTATACACTTTCTATGTCATCGGACAGATGCTTCGCAATCCCTAGCTTTAACTCTATACGGGGAAGGTCGTTATACATTTTTACGTGTAGGAAGCAGTCTTTCGCTCCGTCCAGCTTGAAGCTGAATTTTATCTGGGTATATAGGCATCCTTTTTCAACAACTTCTACATTAAATAAAATCCCCTGCATCCTCGTTGCGTGAATGCCTCGGATATTTCTGCCCAGCTTGGACCGCTCTTCCCATGGTACTGCTCCAATTTTGGTTTTTTCATAGATAGGGGTGAAAAAGCTTTCCATTCCCGGGACTATTAGCTCACGATTATTTTCCTTATCATATAAAGAGGTGAATCCTTTACCCACTTCATACTCTATGCGGAACCAAACATTCTCCAGTTTGTGAGGTAGGTGGCAATGGTCGGGTTCGTAGTCGTTTATAATGTCTTTGACCTTTTCTGTTCCTACATAAGCGTAGCGGGAGTTGGTCTTTGCGGGTTCTTTTCGTATGCATTTATAGCGGTACTGCTTGGTCTCCCCTGGGTTGAAGCTATCAACAAAGCAGATGAGACTACCTCTTGGGTGCGGAGAGGTCTGGGCTTTTAGCTCCATGGTGCCGGTTTCATCTGTTATGCGTACATCGTAAAGAAACGGCGATTCGACATGAAACTCAACAGGTATTTCGGCTCTATGCCCACCGGGATAAATAGCCTTTATCTGTCCTTCTATATTAAACTGTTTTAAATCTCCGCCGATATGCCGGATTGCGCGGTTAAGGAGTAGAGCCGACGCTTCATGGGCTTTGGAGGCGTAACTTGTTTTGCGGATATCTAAGTCGGAAACGAAGGTTTCGTATGGGTTTCCTATGCTTGCGCAATGCCCCCATGTATGCTCAGCGTATAGCAGAAGATTGTCCTCGGCGGTACGCTTTAGCTCGGGGTAGTCTATATGCGCCTGAGGGACTGCACGTGCGGATAAATGGTACATGCGCTGGGCTCCACGGTAATGCTTTACGGCCAGTGGGGTGGAGCCTACGCCGTTTGCCCACCAATCAGTATAATCTCCGGTTGCCACAGGTAACTCATCCAGTGATAAATGCTGTGATAATTCCTGATACAGTTCCTGTAATGTCACCATTACCAGCTTGGTTTTCTCGCCATATAACGAGTTGTATGCCTTGATAGTATCCAGTACGACCTTGTTCGGCGGTGCGTTATCGCTTAGTTCCCCTGAGACGCCGAGTACTATAAAGTCGTTTTGCAAGTCCGCTTCTTCGCATTCGGTTATATATTTACTCAGGTTTTTGTGGAGTATTTCTATGTTTGTTTCCGATTTTTCTTCGTTATAAATATAGGGCCTTATGCCAAGCTCATTTCCTAGGTGATAATGCTCACCGTTCCACACAAGGAGCATTTTGCCATTAGCCCTTTGCCACCAGTAGGCTTTTTGGTTTTGATACATGGGATACATGCCGTGGTGGGTGTTGATATTTGTGTATAAGAACTCTACCCCGGCGTCCATTAGCGCATCGCGCTGTCCCATGGATACGCCGTTGACATCGGCAGTCATGGCGGTTTTTATATTTATACCTTTGGTTTTGAATAGTTCTGCCATTTGAGATGTGCGCTCAGATAAAATATTATTATCGACCAGGTCACAGAAATTTAGATAGCTGGCGGAAATGCCGATTCGGCCTTCTTTGGCATAGGCGAAGAATTTATCCTGTTCTTCCTGGCTTGCTTCTGCCAAAAAATGCTCTATGCAAAAATAAGTCTCGCATGTCCAGCGGAAGTCATGGTATTTTGTGTCTTCCATAATGCTAAGTACATTTCGGATATTGTCAACCTGAACGTCGATAATGCGCTCCTGTAAGTCAGTAAAACCTACGTCCATATGGGAATGATGGATTACATATACGGTTTTGATGGATTTTTTCATTACATGTTCCCCTTTTCACACCATTCAAACTTTTCTTTTGCCCCTTTGCCTACCACAAACATCACAAGCATTACGCCAGTGAAGCTTATGATTGTTGCTTCAGTGGAGACATATCATGTGTTACTTTTCTGGTTTTGCCCCAATCATCAAAACCCGCCCATTACCAATACATATCCCAATCATGGGACAGGCGTACAAGGAGCTCCAACCAATAATAATCCCCCCATACATTGCACTCATCAACCCCTGAGTCGCCCCAGGGATTGTATGGGGAGGATTTTACGCCAACGCCGTGAAGAAGTAGCCCATTGGACTCCTTTGGATTGGGGGTATAATTTCTGGCAAGTGCCCCCGCAATTTGCTTTGCTATATTTGTGTATTTTTCAGCCTCTTCTTTTGGAAGGTATTTTGCCATTTCTAGCATTCCGCATCCAGCGATTGCCGACGCAGAAGAGTCCTTTGGCTCGCCATCCCCATCCTTAAACATCAAGTCCCAGTATGCTATACCGTCGCTGGGCGAACGCTCAATAAAGAAGTCTGTGATTTTGTAGAATAAATCTATGCATTTGGGGTCTCTTGTGTAGTGATACGACAGCGCAAGCCCATAAATCCCCCAAGCCTGTCCTCTTGCCCATGGAGATGAGTCCTTGTATCCCTGGGCGGTGACTCCCTTTGTAGGTTCGCCTGTTTCTGGGTCAAAGTAGAATGTATGGTAAGTAGAAAAATCATCTCGCACTAGATTTGCAACTGATGTTGCAGTATGGATTTTAGCTATCTTCGCGTATTTTTCATCCCCTGTGACTTCTGTAGCCCAATACAGAAGGGGCATGTTTAAAAGGCAGTCTATTATAAGTCTGTAATTGTCTGGTGCGCCCAACTCGCCCCAAGCTTGTATAAACCCGCCTTTTTCATGGAAGCGGCTGATTAGTTTGTCTGCTGCCAGGATTGCAGCGCGCTTACCGGTTTCATTGCCTACCAATTGCCAGGCCGCTACACAGGATAGTGAATACAAAAATCCCATGTCATGGTTGTCAACTTCGATTTCATTTTCAATGCGATGTAGGAAACTGTCTACATGGACATTTGCTGCATTCTTGAAGGTAGCATCCCCTGTAAGTTCCCACGCCAGCCAGTACATACCTGTATGAAAGCCGTTTGTCCAGCAGGTGTTTTCTGAGGGGGAGTAGAAATTATTGTTGCTGCATCCGGGGATGAATTTGTCCTTGAAGACAGGAATTATTTCACGTAGGTTGTTTAATGCCTCGTTCGTTGATGTGTTAATCTCTTCTTTTGTGATTTTCTCCACATTTAAACCAATGCTCATTGTCTTTTCCTCCAAGTATATGATTTATTATATTTCGCAGGTATACACATGTGATACTAAGGTTTGAATGATGTATACAGTGCCCCCAGTGCCTCATTTAGTGCTTTTTCTTGCCCAATTGGGTCACTAATTCTATAAATGAATTTGTTTGTTTTTTCTTCTGAACAAAGCGCAAATTCATAAATCCCTGTATCATACACCTTAAGCTTACATGGCAAAATATCGGTTTTGAATATTTTGTCGGTTTGTGTGACCTCATCCTTGGGCACGATTCGAAAGCATCCATCTGCCCCTTCGATGAGCATCCTATTTGTCATTTCAATCCAAATTGCCGTTTCCCACACATTATGTTGCCGTCCGCTAAATTTGTCTAGCTCCTTAATATCCGGCTCCTCGTCCATTACTCGTAAAAAATCATGTCGGAGCGATTTGTTAAAAGCGTAACAGAGATACTGTTGTAAACGCATGTCCATTTTCCTAATAAAACCTAAGTCATTAAGCGACCAATACGTGCAAAACTCCGATGGCGCAAACGCCCCACTGCCTGTTTTACATGGATACAAGGTGAGGGGTAACTCCGAGCGCAAAACACAGACAAAGGCGTTTGGGTCCAAAAGAACATTCCATTCCAAGTAGTCAGGAGTGGAGGAGCTGGCACTGATGTGAACCATTCTTACTTTTTCAAGAAGCAGCTGTGGGTTACGGTTGTATGCAACAGCAAGACAGCGGAGCGACCCATATACAGCAATATCCACCGGCTCGTCGCTTTCATCCAATGTCTTAAGAAGCATATCAACGCCTTGATTCTGATAGCCGGGAATGTCGGACATTTTATCATCAGGTGAAACCATGGGATTCAGTGGACTAATTCCGAAAGGTACATTGCGGTTAAATATATAGTTAAGCTGTGTTACTGGTATGATGCCGGGTTCTCGTGGACCAAAAGAATCAGGCCATTCGGAATGATCCGCATAAGGTTCTCGGAATTTTTCGGTACAGTCGAGTATCACAAGCAAAAGATCAATATCCGGTAATGCATATGGCATGATAAGGTCGAAATTATCCCCCACATCCTGATGTGGATGATATAAATCCGTAATGTCGATGAGTTTTAGCATAATAGATTCTCCTAATGACACAACATAACACAAGGGGTGTTTGGCGTCGATTTATTATTAACATCAACATCCAAACACCCCGCACATACCTAATTTGCTTTGCTGCTTTACAATAATTATAAGATATTAATTAGCTGCATGATAGGCATTAACCAGTGCAAAATATTCCTCTGCAAGAGCCATGTCATGGTCAACCAAGTCTTGCCAACCTAAGCCCATGATTGTCTCAATCATCTCTGCCCAAAGTGCGTCAAACTCTGCTTCGTCTTCGGCAAAAATCATTCGCCATGTGAGAGGACGTGTTACAGCAATTGCGGAGGTATGAATAAGACCAAGTGGGGTATCTCGTATATCAGGACGATGAATGAAGTCTAATCCATGTGGCGCGGATGAAACTATCATGTTATTTGCCCTGAGGAAGTCATACTGACCAGCATAACCAAAGTGTTCTTGCCATGCTGTATCCAGTGGAGAAGCAGCAACGGCATAAGCAGATGGCCAGTGACGAGGGTCATAGGTAAATCCGGTGTTCGGATTAATTTCCCTACCGCGGTGCCTGAGGATTATGCTAGCATTGCTCCAACCGCCTAGATGATAGACACCTCCGCCCCACTCTGCGGGTACAATAACATCTTCAATATGGGCTTGTATATGAACGCCGGCTTCAACACCAAATGTTGTAACCATAGGCTCGCCGTCTACAATTTCCCATGTCAAGCCTTCCGGACCTGCATGTATAGTTTGGAAAACATCTGGTGAGGCCAACCAGTCCAAGAAAGCTATAAGACGCTCTGGATCTTCCGTGTTATAGCCAATACCAATCAAATCACGACCACGACCGTCTTGATGGATTGAGGGCGCGTAGATTGTTTGATCCATAATGGGGATAAATGCCATTCCCATTGCATTTTCTACATTTTCTGGGCTATTAAAGCCCATGCCAAACCATGAATACCATGAGAAGAGAAGCTGACCCTCTTCAGCTTTAGTCCAGATTACATCGTCGCCTTGAATTGGAGAATCAGGGTCAATAAGACCTAGCTGATTAGCTTCGAAGAGCATCCTGAGCGCGCGCTTGTAATAACCGTCTTCGTCAAAAATATGCTCAAATGTCTGATTGATACGGTCAATGTTACCGGTATGGCCAAACTGATACAGACCATACATTCTGTTAAACCAGAGGACATTGGCAAGATATACATCGCCGCCACACCATGTTCCCCACATTTGGAAGCCATATACAGGGTTCCCGTTTGCAGTGTAAGGAGCATGGTCACGCATTTGTGCAAGTACACCTGGCAGGTCTTCCAATGTATTGATTGGAGGCGCGCCAATGGCGAAATACAAATCTTGACGCATAAAGGGGGAGCGGGAAATATGATGCCCGTCTGTATAAGGTGAGCCAGGAGTTTGTGTAGAAACCGCGGTGGCTACACCAAAGATTCTGCCATCACCCAAGGTACGAGTACGAGCAACACCGGCTGGGAATTGAGCTGTGTAGAATGGCATCATTGTTTCAACCATATCGGTGATGTCTAAAATCAAGCCTAGTTCCGTTAAATCGTCAATGTCTGATGGACTGAAGATTACGAGGTCTCCAAGATCTCTTGCCATCATACGGGTATCCCATAACAATTGGTTCTCGCCACCCGGGTCGGAAATCTGATTGATGGTCATGTTAAACCTATCGTAAATTATCTGCCCAAACCAGCCTTCAAGCAGGCCGATATGTCCGATACCGGCACGACCAAATATATCCACTGTAATGTGGTTTTCGGGTCTTACCCAGTCGTCTTCTACTACTGGGACGTATGGTTCCGGTAGGTCTACATCCGGTGGATCAACCTCTGCCGGTGCTACTGTTGGATCTGGGGTTGTGTCATCTTCATCGCCGTTTCTTCCGCAACCAATTGCTATCACTGCTAAGAGTGCCAGCACCAGAGCCAGTACCAAAGACTTTGTCAACATACGTTTCATGTTAGCCTCCTTTTTACTTATAGCGAGTTAAATCAGAAACAGTCCTGACCGAGCCGAAAATCGCGAACGCTTTAGCGCGTTTTCGGCGACAGGCGGGACTGATTTCGAACTAATTCGCTATAGCTTATTGTAAACCCGCATGTGCGGAGTTTCTCCTTAACCTTTTACGGCACCAATCATGATACCTTTAGTAAAATAACGTTGGAAAAATGGGTAGACAAGAAGTATAGGGAATGTAACAATCATTGTTACTGTCATCCTTACAGACATTGGAGTCTGAGCTTGCATACGCTGTATCAATGCGAAATCAATCTGACCATCCATAGCTAAAATCTGCTGGGCAAGCCTGTGTGCGTCATTGAGATACTGTTGGAGGATAAACTGCATCGTCCATAAAGATTGATTAGTTACAAAAAGAAGAGTATCCATAAATGCGTTCCATTGTCCCACGGCAACCAAGATAGCAACCGTGGCAAGTATGGGCTTTGACAGTGGCAAGATAATATAAAAGAAAATCCGTAACGGTCCTGCTCCGTCCATTTCTGCCGATTCTTGCAAAGAGATTGGTGTTGATTCCACATAAGTCTTGACTAACAACACACAGAAAGGTTGAACAATGAGTGGGATGACATAAACCCAGAAGCTATTCATAAAACCCATTCTGAATAATGTTATAAAGTATGGGATAAGCCCTGCGTTCACATACATGGATGCTACCAAGAGCCTATACCAAAACTTTCTGCCCCACATGGGCTTCGTAAATAAGTAACCCAAAAAGCCGCAAGCCAGTACCGAAAACGCAGTACCTAGTACAGTACGCGACACAGAGATAAAAGCGGCTCTGGGAAGCCCCGGCAGCCTTATAACTTGTAAATAGTTGGTGATATGCACTTGTCTGGGAACAAAGATAATGTCGCCCCTGGCACTTAACTCATTGGCACTTATGGAATTGATGAATACATAATAAAATGGATAGATGCAGAGCAGAGTGAGAATAATTAGAAATGTATAGTTAAAAATGTTGAATACTGCGTTGCCCACAGTCATGGGGTGCTTAATTCCTTTATTATCCATATTCGCGCCCCCTATATAATTGATTCGCCGCCGCGCAGTAGCTTGGACAGCCAATTAATAGAAAATAGCATTATTACACTTATAACGCTCCGCATCATGCTTATCGCTGTTGCAAGAGAAAATGATCGCCCGCGGAAGCTCAGGTTATAAACATACAAATCCAGAACTTCTATGTGCCGGACATTAAAAGCGTTTTCGAATAAGAAAAACTGCTCGAAGCCATTGTTTAAGAAATTGGCTATTGCCAAAAGAAGTAGGACCATATAGGTTGGAAGAATACCTGGGATAGAAATATGCCAAATAAGACGGAACCTGCCGGCACCATCCACCCGCGCCGCCTCAAACAGCTCTTGGTCAAGGCCTGATATTGCGGCGAGATAAATTATTGCGCCAAAACCAAAGCTCTTCCAAACGCCCCAGGCGGTCATAATGCCCCAGACTCTAGGACCGGATGCTCGAAGGAACTGAATGGGGGTATCAATTAACCCAAGGGACATAAGTAGATTATTGACCATTCCATCAGTAGAGAGCATTGCAAAGGCCATGGCAAATACCAAAACCCAGCTAATATAATGAGGCAGCGTTGTAAGAACCTGAATACCCTTTTTCATCCCGGTGCTTCGTATTTCGGATAAAAGCAAAGCAAAGGCAACAGGGAACCATGAAAACGCAATGGCAAGACCGCTCATAGCAAATGTATTGCGTAACACCTGCAAAATCTGCTGAACCCGAATTGGGTTATCGAACAGAACAGTGAACCAGTGAAAGCCTACAAACTCAGATTGAGCCAACGTAAACCCTGGCCTAAAATCATAGAAGGCATAAATCCACCCATGGAGTGGAAGATAAGTAAACGCAAATGACAATGCTATAAGTGGAAAGGCCATTGCAAACAGGATAAATCCTTCACGCCTTTTCCTCCTACGGCCTGCGGTCGCGGCTACGGTTTTATCCTTTTTACGCCCCAGACTCATACCCCTCACCATCTTCCTTTTGTCTTACCATAGTCAATCTGCCCCTATGGCAGATGTACTTTTGCTTCGTTATATTACAGTGTTGTTACATAATAAACCTTATACCATGTGCAGTCAACATATCATTTTATAGTTGCTGATATAAAAATAAATATGTCTATTGTTTCCTGTGCATTTTATACTATTTCGCACTGTGAAACCCTGCTATTTATTAGTATGTGTGACTGGTTTTGTACTGCTTCCCACTATTAGCTTCGCTTCTATTTCGATTTTGGTGGTTCTCCCAATAAGCTCTCCTTGCATTAGATTGCACAATAGCTCAAATGCTCTTTTGCCCAACTCATCTTCCATTTGTCGCATATGAGTAAAGAAGTAGGTGCCTGGGATTTCCATAGTTGGACTGTCAAAGCATATAATATTGAAGTCATCTGGCACAGAGAGTCCCAGTTCTTCGATTGCGCTTTTAATAAGCAGTGCGGTTGAATAGTTGATAGCAAAGGCGGCGGTCATGCCCTTGTTGTTTTTTAGGTATTTCATGATAATTTGGCGGTCCTTAATAAAAGACTCTGAACTTGAATAAACCGGTGATAGGTCAAGATTCTCTGTGAAAATCAATGATGTATCAAGATGGATATTGTTTTTTTGCAGGCTGCGCTGTGCGCCTTCTATACGATCTTCTACTGATGAGGTGTCCTTATAATTTGGAGCACATATACCTATTTGTCGGTGTCCGGCTTGAATTAGATAGTCCATTGCTTGCTCTGTGGCAGATAAATGGTCTGTGCCAACAAAGTGAGTTGGTATACCCTTTAAGTCCCGATCAACAACTACAATAGGAAAGTCGTTAAGGACAAGTTGAAGTATCTTAGCGTTGTAATACACTCCATGTACCGGCATGATAATAATTCCATCAACGCCATAGCTAATAAAATCGTCCAGGGCCTTCCCTTCGACTTGTTGATCCCCTAGGGAGCGGTAAAACATGCACAATACATTTTTTTTTCTGCAATTTTCCTCTATTGCTGCCAACAATTCTCGCCCATAGGAATTGTCATATACTGACATAATAACGCCAATCACAGGTATTTTTCGGTCATTCAAGGGTTGCGGATTAGCATCGTTTTGATTATGGTAAACAAAAGAGCCTTTGCCTTTTATGCGTGTTATAAGATTCTCTTCCGCCAATAGATTCAGAGCTTTTTTGCTGGTTATACGGCTTACATGGTACATTTGGCATAGCTCTTTTTCAGTAGGCAGACGCTGCCCCGCCTTGAACTTACCTGTTTGGATATCTTTGCGTAGTTGGTCGCATATCTGCTTATAGAGTGGTTCCCCGCTGTTTGTCATATGGTTGCTCCTGATGGTCTATGATTGCATACATATATACCATATAAGTCATATGATGTGAAGAGAGCATAATGACTATTTACATAAGCAGATAGCAGCTCGTAAATGTGATTGTGGATTTTCCGTTGTTATATGGGATGCCGGACAATGTGCAGACCCTGCTCACAAGCAAGCCATAAGCTTCCATAGAGGATATTGCTTTATCCGGGAACCGGCAGGGCGAGTCTGGATATGAGCAAGATTTACATATGCTACAAGTCCCCGCTCCCATGGGAAGGACATCGGGATATTGTTTTTTTAGGGACTCTACCAGCAAAGCAAAGTTTTGATTATGCTTTTTGCTGGTGCCTTCGATTGTTTCGTGGTCAAAATCATCTTCCATATGCCCTATTGTCTGGACAACTAGACCATAGGAGTACTTTACGGTTTCCGCTGCTGCCTCTTCAACGCTGCCGCAGCCAGGAGGGCATCGCCAGTTTTTGCCGTATTGGGGGCAAACGGCGCACATGGCCTTGACTTCCGGCATAAATACCAGGGATTTTATGTTTAGCTCTCCAGCTTGGGAGAAACCTAAGTCCAGGGCTTCTTGTACAAGCTTCTCCGTATTGTATTGGGTTTGCTTAGTGGATGGAGCTTTTGTTGTTGGCTTGGTTTTTTCGATTCCCTTAGAATGAGCCACTGCCGGTGTGGAGCCGGAAAACCCTGCTGAACCTACTGCATGGGCGGTAACCGCCGTGCCCAAGTATATGAACCCATCCCTTGATGGTGCATCATGACTATTAGTTTCTAATGTAACGGTAAGATTGCCAGCCGCGCCTCGCCTTACGGCTTCGGATTCTGCTCCCTCTTTTGCTTGAGAAGTGGCATATTCCATTGCGTCATTCATTTCTTCGAAGATTATTGCACCGTCATTTCCAAAAACCGTATATCCTGTTGTAGATTCGGCATTATTATTAGGTTTGATTTCAACGGTAAAGGATGCACTGACACTCCCCATAACAGCTCCTAGTGCATTGGCTACCTCATGATGCTTTGTGATAACGGAAGATGTACCGAGTGTTTTTGCAATGTCATCTAAGAAAACATGAATCGGCGCGCCAATCCCAACTAGGGAGTACTCTGTGCGGAACATGGATGAGAGCATAGGGTCACGGGCCCCTTGCTTGGCGGCCTTGTAGTTGTCGTTGATAAACCCTTCGATATCGCTGCTTATTCCCCTTTTCATATAGTCAGGATATTTATTCTCCAGCATTGCCATTACGATGTTCAGGTGTAGCTTTCGCTTTACCTCGTTGTAGACCAGGTCACAGAGCTCCTGTATGGAGATGTCAAGGTTGAATGCAACGAACTCAGCACCTAGCATGGATGCTTCCGTTTGGTAGCGGTCAAAATCCCCCTTGATGTGCATGATATCCGTTGGGGTAAGTCCGCAGATTTGCACGACGCCGTCTTTTATCAGTCGTTTTACGTCAAGGGTGTAGATTTCTTTCCCCACTGCCGCTGCCGCCTCGCTTACGAGAAGGGGTTTTTCATTTAGTGCATGGCAAAAGGTTTTTTCGAAGTCTGTATACCTGGGATTATCACTGATATCCTTGATAAGAATGTAATGCTCGTACAGAAAACGCGTGTGCTTCCTGGGCTGTAAGTTTTTCAGATTATCTATGACGCAAGGATGCTCTTTTGCGACTACACAAAGGGGCGTGACCCGGTAATCTTCCAAGTACAACCTCTCCCCGGAATAGTGTATCGCGCTGTCGCCCCCAAGGCCGAGGGTTTTCACATACAGCCCCCCAACAAATGTCTTCCATTTTCCAATAGAAACACCGTCAACAACGGATACGGGAATACCATCCTTTACAAGGGCAATGTCAGTGGTGGTCCCACCCATGTCTACGATGATGCTGTTTGAGTTGCCGGACAGCCGCATACCACCGATTGCACTAGCTGCGGGGCCGCAAAGGAGAGTTTCCACAGGGCGGAGAGCGGCAAACTCCTCTGACATCAAGCTTCCATCGCTGCGGACAATGGCAAGGGGTACGTTTATCCCTCGAAGGATGAGTGCTCTCTTGACTGCATCAAGGAACTCCCTGATAACCGGGAAAAGTCCCGCGTTGAGGAGAGTGCTTGCCCCGCGTTGTAGGCAGTTGAGCTCCGAGAATAACTCATAACTGCATACCACTGGGATATTATGTTTTTCCTTGAAAATGGATTTGGCTTTTTTCTCTATGACGGCACCGTTTCGCATGGCGTTCATTTCAATAATGCCTACGCCGTCCATGTGGTCAAAGCCTTTTTCGATTTCCTTGGCGAACAGCTTCCAATCAGGCTCGTTTTCGACTTCCCCTGAAAACATTGTAGCGCAATTTTTTATATACATATCATCGGAGGTGGGCAGACCGTATTTTTCCCCGATTTCATTGATTATTTTTGCATTGCCTCCAAAGAAGATAAGCTTTGCCCGCCCGCCTTTATCCTCGACACATGCATTGGTAGCCAAAGTTGTAGAAAGGGATATAAGCTCCGCTTGTTTGGCTAGATCCAGAGGAATCCCGTCAATTGCATTTAAGATGCCGATGGATAGGTCGTTTTTTGTGGTCAAGGACTTGGCTGTCCCGAGGATGGTTTGGGTTTCAAAGTTGTAAACAACCGCGTCGGTATACGTGCCGCCGGTATCGATGCCGATTCCTATTTTCATATGTGTCTCCTTCTTTAAAACGATAATATATGGAACGAAAAACGGGCTTTCCGATTTCTCAGAAAACCCGCCTTTCCACAGCATATGCCTACTGCCCGAAGCCGGAATCGAACCGGCACGAGGTTGCCCTCACGGGATTTTAAGTCCCGGGCGTCTACCAGTTCCGCCATTCGGGCTGTTGCTTGCGCGGGTTATTATAAATTCGACAGGGCTTTGGTGTCAACATTTACAAAATGTTTAACTGTCAAGGCGTAAATATTTGCATTGCTGTACTATTCATGTAATACAGTTGAGGCTTGGATTGTTCTGTGCAGAAAATGAACTGTCGGTGAATTTTTTCACGAAGGTTTACTAATGCTGTCATTTTTACTATAATCTAGTAACTAGATATATAACTAAGCTTGATTTACGAGGATGATGTATTTGCGTGTGATTTCCGGCGCGGCGCGGCGCATGATACTTTTAGCCCCAAAAGGGCAAAATACCCGCCCCTCTGCTGACCGTATCAAGGAGAACTTGTTTAACATATTATCACCTAATATACCCGGTGCCCGATTTTTGGATATGTTTTGCGGCAGCGGTGCCATTGGAATCGAAGCTCTGAGCCGTGGTGCATCTGAGGCTTGCTTTGTTGACAGCTCTCAGGAAGCCATTGATATAACACAGGCTAACCTGGCCCGTACCAACCTGACTCCCCGAGCCGCTGTGCTTCATATGAGTGCTCAAAGAGCAATTTCCCAGTTAGAGCGGGAGGACCGATGGTTTGATATAATATTTATGGACCCTCCGTATGGTAGCAGCCTTATAAACCATGTATTGGATGATTTAGGGATATTGCTGGCTGATGGGGGCATTCTGGTAGTAGAATGCGGTGGGGATAATGCCCCGGTTACCCCAGGACACTTGGAATTATATGATGAACGGGAATACGGCAATACACGACTTTTATTCTATGTAAGGAAACTGAAAATAATATGAGCGCAATTTACCCAGGAAGCTTTGACCCCGTGACCTACGGGCATATAGATATAGCCCGCAGAAGTGCCAAGGTCTTTGGCCGGATAATTGTGGCGGTGCTGGATAACCCAGACAAAACTCCGCTCTTTGATATAAATGAACGTATGGCTCTTCTTCGTGAGGCATTTAGCCAAGACACAAATATAGAAGTGGAATCCTTTAGCGGGCTCCTTGTGGATTATGCACAGCAAAAGGGTATAGGAACCATCGTGCGAGGTCTCAGAGGCTCGGAAGACATAGCCAAAGAAATGCCCTATGCTATCTGGAACCGAAAATTATCGACGGAACTTGCAATACCTGTGGAAACCGTGTATTTTACAGCAGAACCCGACCTTGCCCATATATCCTCCAGTATTGTGAAGGAAGTAGCAGCCTTTGTTTATCCGGCAGGGATGAGTGACACAGAAATTACCCAAGCAGTGCCGCCGATTGTGTGTACTGCCCTAAGGGAAAAATATATATAGAGCGGAAAACGCCATTACGTACAAATGATGAGGGGGACGCCATGGACGCGTTGCTGGATTATTTAGATGATATAGAAGAGTTATTAGAAAAAAGCAAGGGATTTCCTCTTACGGGGAAAATATCCGTGGATAAGGACAAGCTCGTTGACATAGTCAATGAGATACGCCTTAGCCTGCCTGATGATATGAGAATAGCTCAGCGGATTTTGGGAGATCACGATAAAATCCTGGAAGACGCTAAGCATAGAGCCGCCAATATTTTGGATGACGCAAAAGCCGAAGCCAAAGCACTGACCAACAGCCACGAAATCTTTCGCAGGGCGTCGGAGCAGGCCGCGGACCATATGGAAGAAACCAAGCGCAGTGCAAGAGAAATACGCCTAAACGCAATGGATTATGCCGATGAAATCTTAGAAAAAGCCGAGAATCAAATCCGCCAAACCATGGATAATATGGAGCAGCAGCACCGCCGGGTTATGGAGTATTATGAAGGGATAATGGATATTATCTACGAAAACCGGCAGCAACTAAGAGGCCGTTAAAGCAAAAATTACCTGTGTATCAGGCGCAAGGATGCATATACTATTATCGGCAAGGCATATATTATTATCGAAAAAATGCGTATAATCGCATCATATATACCTTGTATGGAGGCGGCGTAAACCGCCTCTTTTATATATGTCTAGGAAAGTGCTTCGCAATTTCTCGGCGGAACATCGGAAACAAAAGTGCGCTTCGCGCATTTTGTTCTATGTTAGGAAAGTGCATTCGCAATTTCATTGCGCCTGTCGGAAACAAAAGCGGAAGAGCCGTTTTGTTTTTGTATTCGTCTATGGTACAATCCTGCCCCGATACGCATTGCAATCCAGAGGTCTTGGTTTACTAGATTGCTTCGTCGCAACGCTCCTCGCAATGACGTAGAGAGTGTACAACCGTATTATAGGGGGCCAAAATGCAATCCCGTAAATTTAAATGGGCGATAATAATCTGTGCCATAGCATTTGTTACGATGCTGATTTTATTTTCCCCTATTTTTTATTTAGATGAATTGACCATCACTGGAGGCAATACCGTCAGCGACGCAGAAATTAGGGAGCGCCTTGGAGTAGGCAGTACTACTAACTTGCTGTTCTTCAACCAAACCGCTGCCCGCCGTAGCTTGATGGAAAACCTCTATATCGCCGAGGTAGCCTTCACTCGGGGCCTGCCAAACAGACTTTATGTGCAAGTATGGGAGCGGCGTATTGCGGCTTACATACAGCAATCCCCTGGGACCTTCTTATTTATAGACGACCAGGGCCGGGTTTTGGAGATACGTTCCTCCATATCTCATACCCTTCCTATAATAGAAGGCCTTAATTTTACCCATTTTGCCCTGGGAGAAATGTTAGACGTCCCGGATACTACTGCTTTTAATATAGTAACCCAATATTCACAACTGATATACCGCCACGGTCTGGCTTGTAGAGTGACCCATATCAATGTATCTGATACCGTCAACACAAGAATTTTATTTGGAGATGTGGAGTTCAATGTGGGAGGACTCCAAGACTCGGAAGACAAGGTCAGGATTATTGCCGGGATTCTAGCGGAAATGCCTGAAGCCGGGCAAATTAGGGGTTTTGTCGATTTAAGAGATATTAATGTAGAGCGTGACGAGTTTTTTTTCGTGCCCCTTACCTAAAGGACTTGCGTTCCATAAAGAATATGTTTATTATTAAGAGCGCACCTTAAAAATGCATCGAGGCGGACAAAAGACGCCAGCCGTACATATCGACGGGATAGGCGGCAAGTGCCGTTTTTTACTTAGGAGGGGACTAGGTTGATTATTGACATTGACACTTCTCACGAAATCAAAGCTCGTATCAAGGTCATAGGAGTAGGCGGCGGCGGCAACAACGCAGTTGACCGTATGATTGAAGACCAAATCGCCAATATTGATTTTATTAATGCCAACACAGACAATGGTGCTCTGGGTAAGTCCAAGGCACCTATTCGTATCCAATTAGGCGAAAAACTGACCCGAGGTCTCGGGGCAGGGGGCAAGCCTGAAACCGGCCGCCGAGCCGCCGAGGAATCCCGTGATATGGTTGCCAATGCCATCGCCAATACGGAAATGCTATTCATCACCGCTGGCATGGGAGGTGGTACTGGTACAGGTGCCGCTCCAGTAATTGCGGGAATCGCACGGGAAATGGGTATCCTTACTGTAGGGGTTGTGACCAAGCCCTTTGCCTTTGAAGGCACCCCCAGGATGCGCAATGCCCTTGCCGGTATTGCGGAGTTAAGGAAAAATGTGGACACTCTGGTTGTGATTCCCAACGAACGTTTATTGGAAATCGTGGATGACGATGTATCCCTTATAGAGTCCTTTAATATGGCTGACGATGTCCTTCGCCAGGGTATCCAGGGTATAACAGACCTGATTCTTATTGAAGGCCTGATAAACCTTGACTTTGCCGATGTCAAAACCGTGATGCATGAACAGGGCGTAGCCCATATGGGTGTGGGACGAGCTACCGGCAAAAACAAAACAGAGGAAGCCGCTCACAGAGCCATCAACAGCCCACTTCTTGAAACCACGATAAACGGTGCAAGGTCTGTAATCATAAGCTTTACCGGTGACTCCAGCATCGCCCTAAGGGATATAAATCAATCCGCCAATATTATCCGCAACGCTGTGGATAAGGACGCTAATGTAATGTTTGGCGCGACAATTAATGAAAATTACAACGACGAAGTAACGGTGACAGTAATAGCCACAGGCCTAGATGACCTGGAGCAGGCCATCAGGGAGCCAAAGAAAGCTAAGGCAGCAGCCACAGAACCGGCCCAAACACAAACAGCAGCTACCCCAACAGACCATCCAGCAACCGAAACAGAAGAAGATACCAAAGAGCCATTGAAATCAATCAGAGATATGGATACAGACTCCTTCGTAATACCAGAATTTTTGCAGAACAAGAGCAGAAGACCGACGAGATTTTAAGTTGCAAATATAAAAAATCACCCGTGTGGGTGGTTTTTTGATTTAACGAAAACCATATCATTGTGAGCGTAGCGAAGCAATTCAGTGCCTTTGCTTTTCTGGATTGCTTCGTCGCTACGCTCCTCGCAATGACGTTGAGAGTGCATAATAATTACAAAAAAGTCCACCCTAAAATCAAATGAATTTTAGGGAGGACTTTTTTTATGTTAAGACGACTACTATGCATAGGGATGCTTGGAATCCTACTAAGCTTTTGCTTTAGCGCATTAGTACATGCCCAAGGCCCCACCATAGATGCTAAGGCCAGCCTGCTAATGGAAGCCGAAACAGGCAAGGTGCTAATCGAAAACAACGCCCACGAAAAGCTTGCCCCAGCCAGCGTCACCAAGGTCATGACAATGCTTTTGATATACGAGGCCTTAGATCAGGAACGGATAAAGTGGGATGATATAGTAACCACAAGCACACATGCCGCCTCGATGGGTGGGTCACAGATTTTCCTGGAAGTGGAAGAAAAACAAAGTGTTAGGGATTTAACCAAGGCAATAGTTATTGCATCCGCAAATGACGCCGCCGTAGCAATGGCAGAATTTATAGCCGGCAGCGAAGAGGCCTTTGTAACCATGATGAACAATAAAGCCAAAGCCCTGGGTATGGATAGTACCAACTTTGTAAACTCCTGCGGCCTGGATGCACCGGGGCATTTGACCTCGGCCTTTGATATTGCGCTAATGTCCAGGGAATTGATGATTAAATACCCAGAGGTAGTCAAGTTTGCCACAATCCGGCTTGATAAAATCACCCACAAGACCGCCCGAGGTGAAGAGGAGTTTGGCCTTACCAACACCAATAGGCTAATCCGTAATTACCCCGGCACAACAGGGTTAAAGACCGGCTCCACATCGGAGGCATTGTACTGTATATCAGCTACTGCCGAAAAAGAAGGAATGGAGCTAATCGCGGTGGTGTTGGGTGCCCCCGACCCTGCTATTCGATTTGACTCTGCAATGAAGCTATTGGATTATGGATATTCCAATTTTGCGCTGATAGCCAAAGAAGAAAGTGGCACCCATATGGGAGATATCAAGATATACAAAGGGAAAGTCGAGGAAGTACCGGTAGTAATCCATGAGCAAACCAATGTGCTGGTGCCCAAGGGTAAGCATATTGTTATTGATAGCGAGGTACAGATAAAAGAAGCACTGGATGCACCGGTAGCGGCAGGTCAGAAGGCCGGGGAAGTGATATATACCCACGAAGGGCAAGAAGTAGGCCGTAGTATGCTGGTAGTGGCGGAAGAAGTGGCCAAGGCATCACCTCAGGATATTATGGAGAGGATGTTTAGGCGATGGTTGAGTAAGGGGGAGGAGAGGGATAGCACTCTTGTGGAGGAAGAAGCGGCGTAGTATATTTGTATAAAATAGTGGCATACTTCTAGAAAGAAAAATGCCTTCTGGCTGGATATAAACATCTTATGCTGAGATAAATCAATAACACAAAATGAGTGATAAATAAATTTCAAGCTCAAGCCGCTTGGCATGTAGTTCCTATGGTTACTTCTTTAGGAACCGCATTCCGAGCGGCTTGTAATTTATGGATGATTATATTGCTCTGTGTATTAATTATGCATAGCGTGTAGAAGAGGACAAATGCGCTAAATGTTGTCGAAAAGCATTGACACATATACAAACATGCTATATATTGGTAACGAAGTTGCTCTTCATGTTTCTGACAATAATCACATAAATGTATTGAGGGTAGATTTATGTCTATTATCCAGCGAGAAGATATACCTGTAGGCAATAAGATATTAAATCTAAGGAAGCAATTGGGTGTGACCCAAGTGGAGATTGCCGAGGCTATTGGAGTGCGGAGAGATAAAATTGGTGATGTAG
>WQVF01000009.1 GCA_009781725.1 Defluviitaleaceae bacterium | reverse complement strand
TGTTCGTTTTGCAAAAAATAATGCCGATGAAGCAAAGATTTATGCGGAAGGCGTTTTGTTTCATGCTTTGTTAAACGGTGCAACGCCTGTCTTTTCATTACCACAAATTTTCGACTCTTCATTTGTTTTGAGCATGGGGGAAAACAACAACTTTATAGAGTCTTTCCGGCGTGGTTATTTGCGTGTTGCGCTTTATGGAGAAGTGAACAGCATTAAGCGGTATATGCTTAATGTACTGAGGAATAATATCAAGCAAAAGAAAGTTAATTTTCGCTTTTCTTCTATGCCGTTTTTGAATGAATATGACGACATTATATTGAAAGAAGTCTATAAAGACATGATAATAGCAATTGAAAGCGACGAACCTTTCAAAAATAATATAATTAGCATTGAACATACCGAAGTAGTTGACCGTTTCTTGCGTTGTATTTCTAATATAAATTTAGCTATTCAAAGCGGAAATAATGGCGACGGATGCTTTTTATCGGCTGGAACCCCAAAATTCATTTTGAAAGATGTAATTGTTCAAAACATAGAAATAAGCAAAAGTAAATTGGCGATAAAATCGCAAGACATTGACGATAGAATCCAAAATGAATTTATTGAAATTTGCGACAGGCTTCTGAGACTACATAAAATCACAAAAGACCTAAGGTACAGTTCGCGTACAAAAAATTATGAAATTATTGAAGGCTATTCCGCATATTCCCCTGAAAGCGTTGCGGCTGTAAAAGCTCTCATAGATTACTGTTACAATGTGGTGGTAGCAAGCAGTATCCCTAAAAACAATGAAAAAGATATACTTGGAATAAGCAAAGACTATCCATTTTTAATCAATGCAGCAGAATCATTTCCAACAACATTTTCGTATGATGACCCAAAAATGTTTTCTTGCGACACAAAAAACACTCCATTAACTTGGGAAATGCTTAATACTATAACTGATGAAATAATATCTATCCAAAATGAAAAGGGATTGTCTTGGGCTGATGCTCGCCGGAAATATGAATCCCGCCAAACTTGGCTTCCTTTTCGCTCGATGGCTCATTCTGGTGCAGTGACAATGGCACTTTTTGTTCCTTCTGCCATGCTTGGACGATTGCCTATTGGCCTTGCCATAGGTCTTGTCATAGATTTTGCATCGGGGCAATTATCAGAAGTTATGGATGATAAATTAAAAAAACCGAGTATAGTAGATGTGTTCCGTTCATTTAAAAGTAGTAATGAAAAAAATAAAATTCTAAAACTATACTCTGTAGATACAGCTTTCTTTATTGATTCTTAGACTATAGGATAAATTATTAACCCCTCAACTTCGCATACAGCGACAAAGCCTCTTTGTACCCCTCGAACACGTCAACCCGCATAATATCGTATAGCGTACCCCGAAAGCGTACAACGTGTTTGGTGGTGATATCGGGGCGGTAATTAACGGTAAATAGGGCAGTCGAAAAGTGCCAAGCTTGAGCAGATGACATAGAAGCCAGAGTAATAGCCACTCTATCTGTATCTGCACCGTAATAAAGAAAAGCGGCGTAACTGTTGAAGGAACATGCCTGCGTACATCCGAAGGATTTGTTGTGAAACAGGGCAGCCGAATAGAGATGGCTGACGCCAACAGAATTCCCCCTGGAGTAAAGAAACGTCGGCAAACCGCAAATGTAAGTGCTGATGGCATTTTACAAGAGGATGTTCTTTTCAAGAGTTTAAGCTATGCCGCTGCATTCCTTATTGGCGGTTATGCAAATGGTTTAACTGAGTGGAAATTAGCAGATGGTAAAACTACGCGCAAAGACATGTAAAAGAGTGAAGTGGATGATGAATAACCATGGATAAGCTCTTCTGCCTAAATGATTTACTAAGCCTATAATGTGAACTAAATTTGTGCATGATAAGAAATGCCGTACATGAACTCGGCTACTTGGTTTATAACCGTGTAATGTGTTAATATCGTATTCTTGTAAAGTGGGTGGGTGCGCTTTGGTGAGCATGGATATCTTGCCATTGCCTTTCCAAGCCGAAATTAATTGTCAAATATCACTTACTAGAACGCAGAAAGCCCAGAAAATCAGCGTTTTCTAGCAGTCCGTTATTGTATCAAAGTTGTAATGAAATAGGGGGGTACTGCGGCTTTGATACAAAAGTATATCAAAGTCCTCGTAAAAACCAGGCTGTTACGTTAAGAATGCCGTAATCTCAAGGCTCGTCATCCCGGATTTAATCCGGGATCCCATTACCATTGTCGAAAGACTAAGGGAATCCCGGGTCAAGCCCGGGATGACGGGCTTTTTATTGCTCTTAACGTAGCCCCGTATTGATGTTAGCTTTGATACAATCGCCGGATACCTTGAATAGCCTATATTTTAGGCTTTCTGCGTTGTAGGAGTATAGTTTTTTATTAAATCTGCACCATGAAACAGTGCATCTCTAAAAATAGCTTACTCTCGTTTGCACCGAAACCAGAACCTTAATACGTTAATTAAGCGTTCGTGTTAAAGTACCCATAGTAAAAATGCTTATGCGATATGATAACGATTTTCATTCAGTAGCGTTTTAATTAACGCCACGCTTTCATTAGCTGTCTGATTGGTGGTCTCTAATGAGTGTGACATGGTTCCTTTGTACTCCTAACAATGCAAATCTCCCTCTTGTTCTGTATCATGCTTTAATATTCGTGCCCAGTCCCTACGACAGTACAACACACGCATCACTAAAACACGCCTTGGCTCATTAAGGGAGTCCTCACGGATAACAAAGAAAATAAGATGTGTTTTAGCTGCTACCACACGAAAGCCTTTTGATGCTAAGTACATATCTTGCACAAGGGGATAGCGTGTGGGTATCGTTTCTAGTTCCATAATTTTTTTATCAATTAGTGAAATGCGATTCTCCGCGGCTGCAGGGTTTTGCAAATCATAAGCAATGTACCTATAAATTTCACGAATATCTGTTTGTGCTGGCTTTGCGATTCTAATATGATAACTCATGACATCTCTTTCCTAAGCTCTACTATAAAATCGCGATAATCCATGTGATTACCTGTGTTTTCGGCCTCAAGTGCCTCATCTAGCAGATGGTAAAGCTCATATCTGCCGCAAAGTTTTTCGTAGGTGTCGATACTCATTACTGCCAAATCTCCGTGCCCATTTTTAGTTATAAACATCGGCTCTGTCCGAGAATTGCAAAACTCTGACACGTCATTATAGTTGTTACGCAGATACGCACTAGGTTTAATGGTAGGCATAAATTGTCGCCTCCTTTATTGTTATAACGATATTATACCCAAATTCGGCTATCTAGGCAATTATTGTATTCACCTTAACGTCATTACCCCCTATTGTAGCTACTTTTATTATGAGTCAGTTAGATGCCTTTCTAAATCTGCCTTATACTCTAAAATGGCATCAATATTCACGGCAAAATCATAATCACTGATACTGAAATTAACCGTAAACTTACCAGCCTTTTCACGTATCATAATTGTGGGGCGGATGCTGTCTCCAATGGCGTCTTTGGATACATAATCCCCGTAAAAATACCAATTGGTTTCCGTAGAGGAAGCCATGGTTAAATCATTCTTTATAATGCCGCATAAGCTTTGTATCATGTCCTCGTTCAGCGTTATAATTTTCCCATACTCATGCTGGGCAGAAAAATCTGCGTATCCATACCAGAGATTTCTGCTGGTTTCTTTTCCGTCTTTTGATGGGTAAGTTTCGTCAAATAAAACTTTCATGTGAATATCGCTCCCTTTTATTTGAAGTCAATTCCAAGCCGTTCCTTTACATAATCCCGTATAACAGCCATATTCTCCCCGCTGCCAAAATCCGCAAACATACTCGCGCCGTAGTAGCCCTGGGCGAAGTAGGGGAGACATTCTTCATTTTGGCCCATTTCCAGTAGGCATAGGGCTTTGTTTAGTGCAAAGTCCGGTAGATTTTGCAGTCGCCGTCCTCGCAACTCGAAGTTGACTCCTTCTTCAATGATGACGAGGGCTTCTTCATATCGAGCCATTTGAGACAGGGTTTTGGCGTAATTATAAAGCAGGGCACCGTACATCCTGGCTTTTTCCAATTCATCTACATAGCTGTTATCCATGCTGTCCTTTATACGTTCGTATAATTTTGCTGCATGGGAGTAGTCACCGATATTTCTGTAATTCATAGCGATTTGATTGAGAATCGAGATTTCGTAGTAGGCTAGGGGACGATCGGAAATACTGTTTACACATTTGATGTCCCGGTCATCGAAGTTTGGCCAAGTAATTTGCAAAGCTTCGCGTAGCATTTCAAGTACTATGGGTGTCGGACCGTTCTTTGCTTCGTAGATTATGGCTTTCATTTTCATAACGAATTGTAGGCATATACCTTTTTGGAAGGCTTTTTTTGTTTCCAATTCTCCAAGGAGTGCGCCCGCGGCTTCATATTCGTGACTCACTGCCAGGGCAATAATTTTGTCCCGCATTTGTTTTTCATCAAAGTCCTTACCAGATAGGAATGTATTGAGATAATAATCAATATGCCGGCCCAGACGCTGCATTATTCCTTCCATACCATAGACATTGCCTGTGATTTGATTTTTTTCGATTTTGGATAGATTGCCTGTGCTATATATCCCTTGACACAGCTGGTCAAGGGTCAGATTGGCTTTTTTCCGGAGTTTTAATATAAACTCCCCTATGTTTGCGCTGGATACTATTTCACCCCGGTTATATGGCTCTTTGGGGCGGGGTAGGTTGGCTAAGTCATCTGCGCCATATGTGGGGAAGTTTTGGTTTTGCTCCTGGGATAGGGTGAGGGTGCTCTTGGCTTTTTCGCCGTCGCGAATCAAGCTATAGCCAAAATAAGCCGCCATTAATAGATTGCGGCTACGTTCTTCCATTCCCATGCCTTGATAGCTCCTGGCTCGGCATAGCAGAAAATCTGGCATAAGCTTTCCCTGTTTGCGCCAGTAGGATATTCTGGCTCCTTCTTTGGAGGCTTCGTATGCGCTGGCATAATCCTTTGCCGCAAGTTGGTAAGCACATAGAGTCAGTAGTACAGGGCCTAACTGACGTTCTCGCTCGCAGTCGTCTACGGGTAGCTTGGATAGACCTGCTCTTATGTTTTCTAAGAGATTTATGGCCTCGGGTAGGTTGCCATCTTTGAAAAGCACACGGGCCTTGGTATGGAGTAGCTCTGACTCTTCGAAGATAAGAATGGCATCGGCTACGGTGCCGTGCTCGTATTCGGGAAATGTTATGCTCATGCCTTCTTCTATCAACGGAAGGATTTCATGGTTGGGAGCACCGGTTTGTTCCAGGTAGCGGGCCTTATGGCTTACGATGAATTGGCGGTTAATGCCTTCTTCGAAGCCTTCCAAGTTTTCGAATAATTTTAGGATTTCTTCTGCTTGTATAATGTCACCTCTGTCCAATGCGCAGATTAGCCGGTCCCGCCATGCGATAACCTCGTCAGGCTGATTTTCTAATAGGGGAATAAGGAATTCCCCCATTTGGACTGACAGAGTGTCCATTAAGATTTGTAGGCTTACCGGGTCAGTGCGATGACGCTCGTGCTCAAGACGGAAGAGATGGAGATTTTCCAGGCCGCTTTCTTCTAGTAACATGGGTTGGGACATTGCTTTGCGTAGACGTACTAATTTTATTAGATATCCGGGTTCGATGCTTGACATTTAGCTTGCTCCCCTTTGCATATAATACGAAAACAGTTCTGTTATAGCGAACGACTTTCGAAGTCGTGAACCGCCACTGCACGGGCAAAGTCAGCTAAAACGCTTGCTTCGCGTTTTTGCAGCCCTCATTCAATCACATTTCTCAATGTCGTTCGCTATAGCTTGTTACCTATGGAAAACCAAAACCGATTTTTAAACGCGCGCGCGAAGCGCGCGCAACTCCATAACCTTCGCGGCAAAGTCGCCCTAAAACGCCTTATTTCGGCGTTTCAGGGTGCCGCTCGGGCGAGACCGTTTCTCATTGATTTCACTATATGAGCCGATTGTGTGAACATTATACATGTTAATCCGATATATGTTATACTTACGGGTGTTAAAATACAATTCTTAGGAGGAAGCTATGGTAAAAGTAGGAATCAATGGTTTTGGTCGTATTGGGCGTTTGGCTTTCCGCTACACCCTGACTCGCAATGATGTGGAAGTGGTGGCAATCAATGACCCTTCTATCAGCTTGGACTACATGGTGTATATGCTAAAGTATGACACCGTGCATGGACGTTTTGACGGGGATGTTTGCGTCAAAGATGGTAAGCTGGTTGTAAATGGCAGGCCTATTTCTGTGTTTGATAAATGGGCACCCCAGGATGTGCCTTGGGATAAAGCCGGTGCAGAATATGTAGCCGAGTGTACAGGGGTTTTCCTGACTCAGGAATCCGCAAAAGCATATCTGGACGGCGGAGCAAAAAAAGTTGTGCTATCCGCCCCTGCAAAGGATTCTGACACTCCAACCTTTGTAATGGGCGTAAACCACGATAAGTACACCTCTGATATGAATATCGTCTCCAATGCAAGCTGTACCACCAACTGTCTTGCACCTCTTGCGAAGATACTTCACGACAATTTTGGCATAACCGAGGGCCTAATGACCACGGTACATGCCATAACCGCAACTCAAAAAACCGTAGACGGCCCATCAGCCAAAGACTGGCGCGGCGGCAGAGCAGCAGCCCATAATATAATCCCGTCGTCCACAGGTGCAGCCCGGGCTGTAGGTCTGGTTATTCCTGAGCTCAAAGGCAAGCTTACGGGTATGTCCTTTAGGGTGCCGACGGTTGATGTGTCTGTAGTAGATTTGACAGTACGCCTGACAAAACCCGCAACTTACGAGGATATAAAAGAAGCCGTAAAGAAAGCCGCTGCAGGCCCAATGAAGGGCATTATGGGCTATACAGAGGATGAGGTGGTTTCCTCTGACTTTATCGGCGAGTCTTGCACAAGTGTTTTTGACGCAAAGGCCGGGATTGCACTGAGTGATAACTTTGTTAAGCTGATTTCCTGGTATGATAATGAATGGGGTTATTCCTGTAAGCTTATTGACTTGATGCTGCATATGGCTACGGTTGATGGGAAATAAATTTTAAGATAGCGAAGAGCCACATGGGATTGATCTTCCAGGTGGCTCTTTTGCTTTATACAACCGACGACTCCAAAATCATCTCCCCGGTCTCAAACCGGCTTAGACCTAGCCGGTTCCATGGGAGAGTCGGCTCTAATCCCAAGATTTGCTCAGCCATAATCTGTCCCGTGGCGGGGCCAAGCATAAATCCATGGCCGGAAAATCCAGCCGCTACATAGAAACCTTCAACATTGGGGAACCTGTCGTAAATCGGATGTTTATCCGGAGACATATCATAAAGCCCTGCCCATTGGCGTAGCATACGAATATTTTTTAGTGCCGGCATAATCTTTACGACAGTGGCAGCCATATTTTCAGGGAAAGAACTGTCTGCTGTTACTCGTAGGTCCCGGGGTTGGTTTGTGCATGAGCGTCCCATTACAAAGGAACCATGGGGTACTTGTTGGCAATAAAAATTAAGGGAAAGGCTCATTACCATGGTAGAGAGTATGGGCTCTACCGGTTCTGTTACTAAGATATTATGGCGCTCAGCATAAATGGGGATTTCCTCGCCTACCAATGCCGCTATGATATTGGTATGGCCCCCGGCGGTGTTAATTACACAATCTGTGGCGATATGTCCTTGTGAGGTATCTACTCCGCAGATTCGGCCGTTTTCGGTTTTTAGTCCGTGGACAGCTGTATTTGTGTATATATTTCCACCCATTCTAATAAATGCGTCGGCAAAGGCTTGAGTAGTCTTGAAGGGATTAAGATGTCCGTCTTTGCTGTGATATGCGGCGGCTAGTATATTGCCCGTATCCAGTATTGGAGTAAGTACTTTTGCTTGGTTCACGTCCAATAGTTGGGATTCAATGCCCAAACTATTTTGCAGTGCAATATTTTTTTTCGTTTGGGCTAGCTCATCTTCGTTGCTGACTAGGAGCATATAGCCCCCTTGGTGGAACTCAATGCCTTCTGGATAGCCAAGCTCTTCCTCGGCGTTTTCGAAAAAATTACATGAAAACTGGGTAAGCAGACAATTCATTTCGGAGCCCCATTGCTGTCTGATTCCTGCGCCGCACCGGCCTGTGGCCCCGGCGGTCAGGTAATTACGTTCTAGGATAACAACATTTTTGGCACCGTTCTTTAATAAGAAATATCCGATTGCGGCACCAGAGATACCGCCACCTATGATTACGTAATCTGCTGTTCTATTCATTGCTCACCTCAGATTTATAGTTGTTGAAATGCCTTCGCTTGTCATTGCTAGGAGCGTAGCGAAGCAATCCAGAAAACCTGCTGGATTGCTTCGCTGCGCATGCAATGACGGGATGAAGCTATTCGGTGTACTCAGCCAGTTCTCCAAGTTTTATGCTCTTGACCACAGGTCTATAGGTTCCTGGTTGAAATGACTCAACAGGCTTACTCAACACAGTCGCCAGTTCACGAATTATTAGTGGGGTGCAGGTTCGTCCTTGACATGGGCCCATTCCTAGCCTAGATAGGCGTTTTATCGCGTCAACAGTTGTATGCCCCTGGGCGATGAACTCCCGGATATCATCGGTATTTAAGTCCGAGCAGCGGCATAGGATTGCTGCTTCAGATGGTTGTGGACGGATATTACGAAGGGTTTTGACCAGTGCTTTATCTACGGCTATTGAGATGATAGGGGGCTTTCCTTTGGTGACTCTAATAACCTCGGCTTCTGCAACCTTGGCTCCTGAGCGGTCCAAAGCCAGCACAATCTCTCCGATTTGAGGAAGAGGGGAGAACTCGTATGGCAATCTGATTAAGGCCTGAGTTTCGCTGTAAGTCATATCCAATACGATAATGGCAAGGCCGGGGCATTTCATTATACAAATGCCGCAACCATTACACTTCTTATTGTTTATTATTGGCAGGTCATTGATATCCATAAAAGGTGCTATGGCCCCTTGGGGGCAGGATGTTGCGCATGGGTCACAGGGGATGGGCTGGAAGCATTCTATTATGGCTATGGGGCCTTGGCTTAACCGCTCCTCGGTTGGGAAAATGGAATCGACTTGCTCAGGGGTTGGTACTCCGGTTTTCTCTAACATGAAAACATCTCCTTTTTAGGGGCATAAAACAACGGAAAATAGCATGCAAAATCGAATATACGCCTAAAAACAGGCGAAAATAGGCACAAAAAGGTTTGGTCAAAACGACAAATCATTTATAGTAATTTCAATCCAAAATGCGAGATTGAAATTACTATGGTTTCGGAAAGCGTTTCAATTGAGAGTGACAAAATATGCCATGGATTAGTGCGTCAATTTGCCTAATCCTGCTCTAATCTTTGCCCCTGCGGGCCCGCTTCGCAGGGCTTCGAGCTGCTTATGGCAATCTAATATGGATTCATCGGGTATATCGACTCCCAAATATCGAGCCGCAGAAAGCCCGGCAAGCTTTCCGCCTACCATTGCAACAGAGGCCTCTTCCACTCCGGCGGCATCACCTGCAGCATAGATTCCTTCAATGGAGGTTGCCATATTTCCATCACGATAGGGCACATATCCCCCAAGTTCTGGCACAAACACCATCTTGCATCCTGCTTGCCAAAGGAGCTCGCATAGTGGGGATAGGCCTACGGCGATACAAAGGGTATCTGCCGACCAAATGACTTCCGTGCTCGGTATCCCCTGCCATTTTTCGTCTATTGCCCAGGTTGTTACAGATTCCAAAGTCTCGTTGCCATCTGCTCGCTTTACTGTATGGGATGTAAGAATCGGAACCCCCATACGTCTAAGCTTTGAGGCGTGAACCAAGTATCCCCCGATGTTAGGGGAAGCCTCCACAACAGCGGCAACCTCAACACCGGCTTGTAGTAGCTGATAACTTACGATTAAGCCGATATTTCCCGCTCCTAGCATAACAACTCTTTTTGCAGGGCGAACGCCGTATTGGTTCATCAATGTTTGCACAGCACCGGCACCATAAACCCCTGGCAAATCATTTCCCGGGAAAAGTATATTTCTTTCATTGGCTCCGGCGGCTACGACCACTGCTCGTGGCTTCACCTTTATGTATTTCTCACCAACTTGAGCAGTCCAGATACCGTCATCATAGGCGGCAAGTGCCGTCGCATTAAGCTGCAGCTTTACATTTGGCATTTTTATCATATCCAGCAAAAAATCTGCAATTTCAAAACCACGATATGCGGCATATTGCTCTTTGGAACCAAAAAACATATGGGTTTGCTTTACAAGCTGCCCTCCAGGCTGGTGACTCCGCTCCAAAACCAGTACATCAAGGCCTTGAGTTCCCGCCGCCGCCGCCGCAGAAAGCCCGGCAGGGCCGGCACCTACAACCAATAAATCCGTGTATATCATGCCAGAATCCCCTTTCCGATTTGGGTCTTGACTTCCATACCTTCTTGCACCAAGGTGATACAGGTCTTAACATTGGCTTCTCCATCCACTACCATCATACAGGAAGCACAATTGCCGATGGCGCAATATAAACCCCTAGGCCTTTGTTTTTGTGAACGGCTGAGAATCCGTATCCCGGCACTGTGGAGTGCAACAGCGACAGTTTCGTTTTCATAGGATGTGACTGTTTGCCCGTCAAAGGTAAAAGTAATGGGTTTGCCCCGGTTAAAGTCCAATATGGGGTGCTCTTCAATTCTCATACTTACCTCCGACTGTTGTTTGATTAATCTAAACATACCATATTGATTCATAAGGGGAAACGGAATGAAAGTTCGAAAAATACATATATTACATATGCATGGTGTGTAATATATTTTTCATTTTCCGCGCATCGTATAACCCATTGATATTTCCCGTAATGCGTGTAAAAGTAGTATTTACGTCATATTTCGGCAATTCTTAGGAGGCACCCCCTGTGACGAAAAATAAATCCCCGGCTATATATAAATCACGGTTGTATACCTGGATTGGCACACTGCTTTTCGATTGTCTGTTTAGCTGGATTAGCTGGCTTGGCTCTGTTTTTGTGTTCACATATTTATTTGTCGAGGATTATGCCCTTATTCATACAGTCAATCGTCATGTATGGGTTATATTTTTTGCCTGCATATTTTTCTATTCTATATGCGGTGTGTACAAAAGTCTTTGGCAGCATCCGGGCTTTGGTACCTTTATCCGTATTACAACGGCGGCGATGCTAAGCTCCTTTGCTATGTATGTTTCTTTGCAATTACAGCTGGGATTTTGGGTAAACCCTGGCCTTGGGATGATGGCATTTTATTTTTCTCTCACACTGTCCTTAGGGCTTAGGTTATACAAGAATATTTTCGGCATTATATTTCAGTATCTAAGCCGTTTTTCCAGGAAAAGAAGAATACTGCCCGAGGAGCCTATCCGCACATTGTTAGTTGGTGCAGGAAATAGCGCATCGGCGTTTTTGCTTCATCCTAGTCAACAAGGGTCAAGGCCGCGTAATGTATTGGGTGTACTGGACAATGACCGCACCAAGCATGGGTACCGCTTACATGGTAAGGCCATCATGGGTGGGGATGATTTAATTCCTCAATTGGTAAAGCAATATGATATCAATGAAATCGTAGTTGCGGTGCCCTCCATAGGAAACGAGGACCTGCGCCGTATTGTCATGCTTACCCCTTTCAAACGCTGCAAAGTCCGGCTCCTTACCGGGTTGTCTAACGATATGTCCACAAATAATCTAAGGGATATAAACATAGGCGACTTGCTGGGCCGCCAAGAAGCAGAGCTAAATAAGCAGGGCATTAATCCATGGCTCAAGGGCAAGACTGTACTTGTAACCGGCGGGGGAGGGTCCATCGCAAGTGAAATATGCAGACAATTGTTCAAGTTGAACGTAGAAAAAATTGTTGTGTTCGATATTTCCGAAAACAATTCTCATAATCTTAGAGAAGAGCTAATAGCAAGTTTTGGTCAAGCTGGCCGGTATAGACTGGCCGTGCGAATTGGCTCGGTACAGGACACCAACCGCCTGAATGAGGTTTTCGAGGAGTTTAAACCCGAAGTTGTGTTTCATGCCGCGGCGTACAAACATGTACCACTAATGGAAGAATGCCCACGTCTTGCAATTGATAATAATGTGCTGGGAACCTACCGCACTGCTAAATGCGCCATTAAGCACGGAGTTGAGCGATTTGTTATGATTTCAACGGATAAGGCCGTCAACCCCACCAATGTGATGGGTGCATCGAAACGATTGGCCGAGCTTGCAGTCTTGGGCTTAAATCAGCATGGTTTGACAGAGTTTGTATGTGTGCGCTTTGGCAATGTACTTGATTCCAATGGTAGTGTGGTGCCTACATTTAAACGTCAAATTGAAACAGGGGGCCCCGTTACTGTAATGCATAAGGAAATAATCCGCTATTTTATGACCATATCTGAAGCGGCAAAGCTGGTACTGGAAACAGGTGCAATGGCAGAGGGCGGCGAGATGTATATCCTTAATATGGGCAAGCCTGTCAGAATCAATGATTTAGCCGAAAACCTCATACGTATGGCAGGACTAACCCCCCATGTTGATATTAAAATCGAATATACCGGCCTACGCCCCGGTGAGAAGTTATATGAGGAATTACTATTGGACGAAGAAGGTCTTACCGCCACATCAAACGATAGAATTTTTGTGGTAAAGCCAGAGCCATCAGCGGTGATCCCTTCATTACTTGAGGCACTTGAGGCAGGTTTGCCGGATAACGGGGATGCTATCGAGCTTCTTAAATCATACATCCCTGAATATAAACCAAGCTGATATGTATCTAAAAATAAAGCGAGTCTTGGATATTGCAGTTGTTTTGCTGTTAAGCCCATTATGGTTGCCTGTGATGGGTGTTTTAGCATTGCTAATAAAAGTCAGTTCCAAAGGGCCGATTTTTTTTATGCAACAGCGCATTGGCCGCAATCACAGGCTCTTTTATATGTATAAGTTTCGTAGTATGCATATCTATGCACCAAGGGATGTGCCAACTCACCTAATGAAAAGTCCAGGTCAGTATATTACCACAATCGGTCGTTTTTTACGGAAATCCAGCATGGATGAACTGCCGCAGATTATTAATATCATTAGGGGTGAATTATCCTTAATCGGCCCCCGCCCCGCATTGTGGAACCAAGATGACCTAATAGCCGAACGAGAAAAATACGGAGCCAATAAAATCCCCGTAGGACTGACAGGGCTAGCCCAAGTCAAAGGCCGGGATGATTTATCCCTTGAAATGAAGGCAAGCTATGATGGGGAATATGCCAAGACAATGAGTCTATGGCTGGATATTTGCATTCTCTTTCGTACCGTAGGGATTGTACTTCTGGGACGTGGGGCAAAATGAAGCGCGTACTGATAGTAGGAGCAAATAGTTATATAGGTGACAGCTTCGCGGCCTATGCAAAGGACCGGCTAGAGGTTGATATTGTTGACTCCTATGATGGATGGAAGACCGCTTCATATGAAAACTACGACAATGTGTTACTTGTAGCAGGCATCGCTCATAAAAAAGCAGATAAAGACCTGCATTTTGCTGTAAACCATGATTTAGCAATAAATATGGCAAAAAGAGCTAGAGATGGTGGAGTAGAGCAGTTTATCTATATCAGCAGCATGGCTGTTTATGGTATAACTCAGGGGGAAATCACTCACGACACCAAACCAAACCCAGATACCAAATACTATTACGCACTGTCCAAGTTCCAAGCAGAAGAAGAACTTACCCGAATAATGGAAAACTTATGTATAGTCCGCCCCCCTATGGTATACGGTCCAGGTTGTCCAGGCAACTTTAGCAAACTTGTGAGCCTCACCAGGAAGTTACCCATTTTCCCCGACATAAAAAACAAGCGCAGTATGATTTTTATTGATAATTTATGCGCATTCTTATTACAGGTAATTGAAAATAACTTAGCTGGCGTGCAAATGCCGCAAAACAAAGAACATGTGAATACCACTGGCTTGGTCAGGGCTATTGCAATGCATCAAGGAAAGAGAATCCGCACAACCCGATTCTTTAATCCCATAATTAGTTTATTGATAAGGTTTGTACCTCAGGTCTGGAAGCTGTTTGGAAGCTTGTATTACAGCCACAGTGATAACGAAGATATGTATAATGTCGTAGGTTTCGAGGAAAGCATAAAGAAAACTCTATAATCATGACTGGGCGAACAAACGATTGCATTTGTTTGTGTTGTTCATCAATGTGCGTGAAGCACATTTTTTTTTTATTCAATTTTCGTGTAACTTATTGAAGTTTTTGGATAAGGGTGTAGAGTACATTAGGTTGAGTGCTGGATTTTAGCGGATTGTGAGTGATTTTGTGGTAAGTATAGTAATGCCCGCCTTCAACGCAGAAAAAACCATAGCCGCAAGCATAGAATCAGTGATAGCTCAGACCTATATGGACTGGGAGTTGATTATCATTGACGATGGCTCAAAGGACTCGACACCACAACTGATATTAGATGCTGTAGAAAGAGATAAGCGGATACAAGGGATTACCTTCGAGCATAATAAAGGCATAGCAGCCGCTCGTAATACCGGTATCAAAAAAGCTAAAGGGGAGTGGATAGCTTTCCTGGACAGCGACGACCTATGGACAGAGGATAAGCTCAAAAAGCAACTATGTTTCGCCGAGACCGAAAACGCAATAATTTCATATACATCTACCGCCTATATTAACGAAGCTGGAGAAAAATCCAATTATATCTTGCAAGCGAAGCCTATGTTAAACTATCGTCAGTTATTAAGGAAAAATATTATGTCCTGTTCATCTGTGATAATACGACGGGAAAAAATGATTGATTTTCCAAAGGGCGATATGCATGAAGATTATGCGGTGTGGCTGCAAATTGTTAAAAAAGCCGGGCAAGCCCATGGCTTGGACGAACCACTACTGATTTACCGCCAATCAAGTAGTTCCTGGTCCGGTAACAGAGTAAAATCCGCAAAGATGATTTTCAACACATATTGTGCAGTAGGCTTTAACCGGATTACTTCTTTAGTGCTAACATTCCTATATGCAATCCATAGTGTCTCAAAGCGACTAAAGATTAAGAGGGGATGGGTGTGAATAAGAGACTAAGTATCATCATCCCCCTGTACAATGTGAGAGATTATGTTGACCGTACCGCGAAAAGCATAGCGTCTCAATGGACTAAGGATATAGAAGTCATAGTAATAGATGACGGCAGCATTGACGATTCATTGGATGTGTGTATCTCCCACTTACCAGACATAGAAGTTATCAAAATTATACAGGAGAACAAAGGGTTAAGTGCTGCTCGCAACGCTGGCATCAGAGCTGCTACTGGGGAGTATTTGCTCTTTCTGGATGGAGATGATTTCCTCCTGCCCGGTGCTATCAGAAATATATTATCCCTCCTTGAAATAGATTCGCCGGATGTGATTTACGGACGATTCCTATTATGGGATTTCAAAAGGGGTTTTACACCGGCAAGGCCATATGAATATAATCCTCCTGAGGACGCAAAAAAACGCACCGAGTATATCCTAGGCAACCCCAGTCAACCGTCATGGAATGCATGGAGATATATTACACGCCGTAGCTTTATTACTCAGAATAATTTATTTTTTATAGATGGGATACTCAGCGAGGATGTACCCTGGACCTTGACAGTACTTGAAGCCGCAGGGCCAATTTCATTTTTGAAGGAACCATTTTATGCGTATTATCACAGTCGACCGTTGTCGATTATGAGGAGCCGGAATCCCAAGCGGTTAATTGACCTTAATAACAGTGTAGCAAATCTCGTAAAACAATATAAAGACAGGCCGGTAGTCTGTACCCAGCTTGTATGGCAATCCTTTTTATTTATATATGAATATTGTCTGTTTAAACAAACAGAAAGAAATGAGATTTACAATAGTTATAGAGCGGTGCTCCCAAAATATAATCACTCGGATGTAAGGCTACATCGAATTACTAGTAAATGCAATAATCCACTGTTGTTGTATGTGCTATCTGTAGGGATGCTTATACTGCGGCAGATGCGAAGGATTTTGGTTGGGGTCAGGAGATTTCCATGGAGACCAAAGATAAATACTACCAGCGGATACTAGAGGGATTTTCCGATTGGGACTTTATTAAACCCTCCAATGAAATAGTCAGTGCAATGAAAGGAAGCATTGATGAAACATTTTTATCAGTAACGGCCCGGGTGACGGCACCTGTTTTAGTTTCCTATATTATATGGGTCTTGCAAGATGCCAACGCTCGAGGTATAGATACATTGTTATTCGTAGCCCGTGACGGATTTGTTATGTACAAGATTGCCAAAATCCTTTGTGAAGCTTGGGGCATTGATATTACATGTAAATATTTTTATGCAAGCAGATTTTCTCTTAGGTTACCGATGTATGGGGTAGATAAAGGTTATGCACTGGATAAGTTGTGTGACCCTGACGCCGGCAATACAACACTACAAGCAGTCCTTGTGGCTGCGGGCTTGAGTCCTGAGCAGGCCGCATGTATTTCAAAGGAAATATGCATAAATTTAAGTGATAAATTATCAAAAGACCAACTGAAATCCTTAAAAGTGGTATTGAGTGGGAATCAGCGGTTTAATGAACTTGCACTAAATTCAGCGAATATGGCCCTCGAAGCGGCGAGGCGTTATTTTGCGCAAGAGGTGCCATCCCACCCTAAGAACTTCGCCATTGTAGATAGCGGTTGGGCAGGATCCATTCAAGGCAGCTTTGGCAAATTATATCAACATTTTACCAGGCACAGTTCTGCTAAGATAAACGGCTACTATTTTGGAATGATTAAATCGCCCCCCCGTGATACTGGCATATATAAATGCTTTTATTTTTCCCATAATACCGGATTCTCCCGCTTCAGAAATTTTTGCATAGATTTGTTCGAGTGTCTGTGTGCTGCTGGACATGGCAAGGTCTTGGGCTACGATAATGAAAATGAATCCCAATGGATGATGCCTGTTTTAGATAATAATATTGCATCTTATTGTGATATATGGGATGCACAAACACAAATTATGCTTTGTGAAAAATATGCCAAAGGGTTTGCCGAGCATAACCCATGGCCCAACAAAAATGATAGCATAAAGATGGTGCAGAAACTATTACGAGCGTTTATGCAAAATCCCAGTAAAAACGAAGCAAAAGTATATGGTGCTATACCATTTTCCCGCGGGGTTTTGGAGGGTGATATAGGTACTCTAGCAAGGACACTGACACCGCAGGAGCTAAGGCATTACACATTTTCTAATCGAATTAAAACCAAGTTTTCTCAAAGCAGTGTAGATGAAGCCCAACCGATATTTTGGATACCTGGAGCAATTGCATTATCAAAAGTATCATTCGTAAAAAAATTTGATGTAAAAATGTTGCTTGCTACTTATTGGTTGAAAGTGAGGATGACGTCACGTGGTTAAAAAAATACTTAGTCGCATATTCCCTCCTTCCGCGAAAGCATTTCATTTTTCCGTGCATAAGCTCAATCAGAGGTTGGATGAGCTGGATGCGCTCTATTTAGAAATATTGAATAGATTGAGGCAATTGGATGAAGAGACGGCGAGCAAACATACACATCTAGTAGGTAAGCTGATAGAGGATAGATGTGAAATAGCAAAATTGTTCCATAATAGTGAACTTAAAACGGAAATGAAAATAGATGAGTTTAATAAAAACATACAAGAATATAACCTGCAATATGAGTCACATGTAAACGAGAGCAAAAAAGCTTTATCGAATATCATAACCGAACTAAAACATATAAAAACGCAAGTCAAACGTAATACCCAATCGCGGATATTCTACAAAAATATCAAGACTTCTTTCGACCATGAGGTTTTGGATGGTTTTTTGGAATATAGAAAGCGTCATGATTTCGAGGAAATATATCTCAAGTTGGTGTCGGGTTTGGACGCAGAAAGCCGCCGTGTGGTCACCCAAATTCATACGAGACTAGAATTGATAAATCAAGACGAGGGTGAGATTGACTTATTTACTGAAGCCGAGCAGCATGGATTAAAAATGCAACGTGAATTACTGGGTAATAATATTTACAGAGTATCAGACACATGCTATTCCATGGGCGAGTTTATTTTACCGGCTAATGTTTTTTTGCCGGCAATGTTCCTGGATAAAATGTGCATGGACTATATCCGTAATTTGGACTGCATTGCTGACAAATCTATAATTGATGCCGGTGCATATATCGGGGATTCTTTGCAGATATTTCGAAAATGGACCGACGAAACAATTTATTGTTTCGAGCCTATGAGTTCAAGTTTTATGCTGTTAGAAAAAACCATAAGTCTCAATAATTTGCCAAATGTAGTAGTGTACAATGCTGCACTAGGAGCAGAAAAAGGCCATGGGAGCTTTAGTTTTGTTGGTAGGGGACTAGGAAGTAAAGAAGTCACCATCCCAGATGAATCTACAGAAGCTGTTGAAATAATGGTGATAGACGATTTTGTAAAAGAGGGGAACATACAGGTTGGTCTTATTAAAATAGATGTAGAAGGTGCAGAGCAAAGAGTTCTTGAAGGTGCAAAAAAAACCATTATGAGCCAAAAACCAACATTGATTATCAGCCTGTATCATAATGCGAATGATTTTTATAACATAAAACCTATTATCGAAAGCTGGGATTTGGGCTATAAATTCAAGATTCACAAGGCACTTAACGGATCGATAATAACGGATACAGAGCTAATTGCAGAAGTATACTAATAGACCCCTTCTGAAATAGGGCAAAACAAGCGGCACTTCAAGCTTGTTTTCCCTATCTCAAAAGAGGTCCAATGAATTGAGGAATATCAATGCTAGTTGAAAATCTAACCCCACAAATGAAAGAGCATTTGACTCAGATTAAATCACAAGAAATAAAAATCGTAAGTTTCGATATCTTCGATACCTTACTGGTGCGTCCGGTTATAAACCCTGATGATATATGGCAGCTAGTAGGCAAAGTAGCACAAGTACCATTTTTCCTAGATAAGCGAAGGATAGCAGCTGCTGATTCTATTCGCTATTTGGATTATTTGGCAGAAGACCGCGAGTTAGGTTCAATATATGAAAGCTATGGCCGCATTTTCAATTGCACCAAAGAAGAGGAAACACGGCTGGCTCAGCTGGAGATGGATATTGAGTATGATTTGCTATATCCGCGGCAATCTGTTAAATGCTTATATGATGAAGCAATAAAAGCAGGGAAAGAAGTAATAATCGCCTCGGATATGTACCTATCCATTGATTTTATAAGTAAGCTATTAATTAAGAACGGATATGATAAACACACAAAAATTTATCTTTCTAGTGAAACTAGACTAACAAAAAAAAGCGGCAATCTGTTTAATTGCATAATAAATGATTATCGTAAACAGGGCATATCTCCAAGTGAGATTTTGCATATAGGCGATAACCACCGTTCTGACTACAAAAATGCTATCCGTGCAGGCATGAAGGCAATCCAAATCCCTTCAACCATAGATCGATATAATAGATGTAGGCATCTCAAAGGATATTTGATTCAAAATTATCCTGGTTCCGATAATATTTTTTTTCATGGGATGTTAGCTAATTATATATTTGATGACCCTTATAGAGAGTTTATCAGAGGCTCGCGATACAATGGAGAAGCAGAGCTTCTCGGATATACATTGGCACCGTTTATTATTTCCTTTGTGACATGGATGATGGGAGAAGCAAAGAAAGACGAAATCGAGCAATTTGTCTTTGTCTATAGAGATGGCTATTTGCCGCAAAAAATATATGAAATTCTGGGTTCTCATCTTCCTCAAGTTGAATCAACAGCAATGTATTTATCCCGTGCTGTGCGCAGAGGTCATTATGCCAAAGACACAAACGGGCTTTTTGATATGTTGAAATCCTTTTTTTATAGCACAGAGATGACAGTTGGCGATTTTATAAGGCAATGGGTACTTGTGCAAGATAAGGATGATTTTGACGAAATATTACACCTTTTTATGCGTTGGGGATATGTCGGCGAGGATGCACCTATTGGGGCGTTACATCAGTTTGCGCATTTTTTACATGAAATTGAACCTTATTTTAAGAAAAATGCAATAGCTATGATTAATCTCTGTGACGAATATGTGCACAATCATTTGGATTCGTCAAAAAAAGTCGGGGTTTTTGATTGCGGGAGCCGTTTTGGAGTCAATCGTTTTTTGGATAAGTATTATAGGTTAACAACTGTGGGTTATAGCATGTGCGCAGACCCAAGGGTTTCGATGGGCTTAGTTGAGCTTGAAAATTCTATTGTCAAAGCTTATGTGCCTTATGGAATGCACACAATGAATAGATTGCCAAAGGGTGCATTTATATTTTCACGATTCATTGAGGATATTGTTAGGGAGCCTGCATCAACAGTGCTTGGGTTAAAAAAAATAAGCAATGAGATTGGCTATGTAAGGCAAAACACCGAGGCATACATTGAAAGTGAGACACTCAGCCAAGTTCAAAAATCAATATTAGACTTTACGCAACTATATAACAGGCTGTTTGGGAAATACGTAAGATATTTAGAGTTTGATCGTGTAAGTCTATTTGATATCATCATTGATAGTTTGGCAAAGCCATATAAGCTTGATGCTGAATTAATTACTCAGTTTAACCTAATAGATTCCGATTTCATGAAAGAAAACAGGGATTTATACCAAGAGTGGTACGACAAGCATTTTTCAAGAATGCCCAGTACTTCTCGTTCAATTTCAAACAAGTCGGACCGCTTGCGAGTATGGGGTTATCAAATGGCAGAGAGATTGCGTGTTTTGACCCCGGCTCGTAGATTTTATCGGTTTATAACACGCAGGCCAAATGCTCATGATGATATACCTGCACAGGTTGATGTAGCTATTGAAGTAGTGCAGACGCAGCCGCTATTCAAACGTGAGAATATTATTATGGTTGTGGGTGACATGAATAATGCTGCTCACAAGCTTTTAGACAACATGGCCACCTCAATGAATGAGTATACATGGATATATTTCAACACACGAAGCTTGGAATTGCAACGGAAGCTGTCATTCCCTGTTGTAGCGGTACCTCACTCATTTACATGGGGATATGTACCTACAGATGTCAAAATGAAAATAGAAAGTAGTATCGCAAGCCGTGTACGCAACGATAAAGTGCTTGACGATACTGCAAAGCTGGTAAAACAATGCTTTCCCAAAGTCGGGCGTGGTTGTCTGGTTTTATTAGCCCATGAGATTTCCCGCTTCTATGAAGAAGCTATTGCGACAGTGAAGCCTAAACTAATCGTAATGTGGAACTCATTTACCCCACAATGCCGCATAGCAAATGTGATAGCAATGAGACAGGATATCCCTGTCGCATATATGGAAACAGGGGTTTTACCTGGTACATTATTTCTTGAAACAGGTGGGCAATTTGGCGCAAGCTGGGTAGCTCGTGAATCAGACCGTTTTATGGCACTCCCAGTAAATGATGCTGAGTTAGAATATGCCAAGAAGCTTATTAATGATTGGCGCAAGACAGGTGCCAACCGATATGTTCAGAGCCAAAGCGAAGCTATGACTAGTGTCCTCAAAAATTTAGACACTAGTAAAAAGACTATATTCCTAGCAGGAGAGGGGTTTGAAGGTGGCAATTATCCACACGACAAGCAATCTCAGGAGCTGCATACTCCGATGTTTGGCACATCTTATGACGCCATAGCCCCCATTGCAGCAATAGCAAAACGAAACGGATGGAATCTTATATATAAACCTCATCCGATAATATATAGATGGCGGTCAGAGCCAAAACGCATCCCCTCAAATGTAATTTTCTTAGAAGAAGGGGATATTAATGCTGTCATTGATGCTGCGGATTTAGTGATAGGCGTAACAACAAGTGTTACCTACACCGCACTTATACGAGGCAAGCCTACGCTTACCCTGGGATACAATCAACTAAAAGGAAAAGGCTGTGCATATGAGGCTTTCTCTATGGATGCAATAGAACCTACAATTAAAGAGGCATTGTCTCAGGGATATACAGATTTACAACAGAAGGCATTTGTAAAACATGTTGCTCAGCTAAATAAGTATTATCTCTTCGACAACCTGACGGAACGGCCACTACCAAGCGGACAGGGGCTTAAAGATGCTATAAGCTTATTAGAGAATGCAATATGTGATAATAATTCTGGAGCGATAATATGAAAATAATTTGCTGCATCCCTGCAAGATATGAATCCAGCCGCTTTCCCGGAAAACCGCTTGCCTCGATTTTGGGCAGGCCCATGATTTATTGGGTATGTAAAGCCATGTCTCAAATCCCGGAAGTAAGCCGGACATATGTTGCCACAGATGATGAAAGAATATTTAAAGTTGTGAATGAGTTTGGCGGTAATGCCATCATGACTGGGGAGTGCTCTTGCGGCTCCGAGCGGGTCTATGAAGCATGTAAGGATTTGGACTTTGACATTGTGCTCAATATCCAAGGTGACGAGCCAATGATGCGCAAGGAAATTGTTATGGATCTGATTAGCGCATTTAATGACCCTGATGTATATATCGCAACCCTTAAAAAACAGCTTCATACCGAGAATGAAATAAACAACCCCAACATCGCAAAGGTCATTACAGACAAAAATCAAAACGCTATATATTTCTCCAGAAGCACAATCCCCTATAACCGGGACAAAACTCCCGATGTAGTATATTACAAACATATCGGCGTGTATGCTTACAAAAAAGATTTTCTCGCAAAATTTGTTCAAATGCCTCGCTCTCTGCTAGAGGTAGCCGAAGAGCTGGAGCAGTTGCGCGCCATCGAAAATGGGTACGATATTCGTGTTATTGAAACCCAGTATGAAAGTATTGGAGTTGATCTTCCGGAGCATATATCGCTGGTTGAACAACATATGAAAGGACTTGGTGAACCTAATGACTAATAATAAGAACTTTTTTCTAATCTCCGGACCATGTGTAATTGAATCCAGAGAAAACGCATTCCTCATTGCCAAAACCATGAAAGAAATTACCGGGGAACTAGACATCCCCTACATTTTCAAAGCATCCTTTGATAAGGCAAACCGCTCATCCCTATCTTCCTTTCGAGGGCACGGTATGGAAGAAGGCTTAGAGATTCTTGGGGATATAAGAAAAGAGCTGAATTTGCGGGTTATAACAGACATCCACTCCCCTGAGCAGGCTGATATCGTTGCCAAAGTAGTGGATATTTTGCAGATTCCGGCATTCCTTGCCCGCCAAACAGATTTGATATTAGCCGCTGCAAGGACAGGATTGCCTGTAAATGTAAAAAAGCCACAATTCTGCTCTCCCTTTGATATGAAAAACGTAGTAGAGAAATTCAAAAGTGTAGGCAATAAGCAACTTATGTTATGTGAGAGGGGTACAAGCTTTGGCTACAATACATTAGTGGTTGATATGACCGGGCTCTATGAAATGCGTAAGTTTGGGTGTCCTGTAGTGTTTGATGCAACCCATAGTGTGCAAAAGCCTGGGGGATTGGGCACTTCATCCGGTGGGAATCGAGAATATGTACGATATCTATCAAGAGCAGCGATAGCGGTTGGTATAGACGGATTGTTCTTAGAAGTTCATCCTGAACCGGAAAAAGCTTTGTCTGACGGGCCTAACATGGTTCCACTATCAGACGTTAAGCCCTTGCTTGAAGAACTTATAAAGATTCATAGAGTCGTGGTTAATACGAAAATATGATTTTGATGATGCCTAAAGGCGTAAGGAGGAAAAAATGAACCTATTGTCCGAATGTATAAATATATTTGACATAGAAATTGCTCAGCTTATTAAAGTAAAGGATGCTCTTGACAATAATATTGTGGATATCGTTAATGAAATACACAACTGTAAGGGAAAAACAGTTATATGTGGTGTCGGAAAGCCTGGGCACATAGCCCGCAAAATAGCTGCAACTTTTTCAAGCTTGGGGATAGCTTCTTTTTATTTACACCCTGGAGAAGCACTCCACGGGGATTTAGGAAGTCTGAATAAAGACGATGTTATCATAATCATAAGTAATAGCGGAAACTCAAAGGAAATCCTGAAATTATTCCCAACCTTAAAGCTTATTGGGTTAAAAATAATAGCAATCACATCAAACCCAGAATCAGATTTGGCCCTGTATTCAGATATCGTACTGTGTATGCCCAGACTGCAAGAAGCCTGTAATCTTGACTTGGCACCTACCAGTAGCACAACAGCCGAGCTGGTAATTGGTGATGCTCTGGCTGTGGTTGTGTCAATGATGAGAGGCTTTAGGAAAGAAGATTATGCACTCAGACATCCAGAAGGGGCACTGGGGAGCAGGCTCTTGACACGTGTATCTGATGTTATGCGTTTTGGGTCAAACATCCCTATGATTTCGAAGGGAACCACAGTAAAAAATGGGATAATAGAAATATCGGCTAAAGGCCTTGGAGCGACCCTTGTGTTGGACTCAGAGGGCGTAATGACAGGTATAATCACAGACGGTGATTTGCGGCGTGCTTTGGAGAAAAATATTGATATATATGCAGGTATGGTAGATGAATTAATGACCACAGACCCAATATCCACCCATAAAGATATGCTGGCAATAGAAGCATTAAAGATTATGCAACAGGGTAAGCGTGCGGTATCTGTGCTTCCGGTTATTGATAGTATGGGTAGGCCTGAAGGGATAGTCAGCAATCACGATATTATTCGTAGCGGAATTATTCTTTAGGGGGTACTTGATGATTGACCACATTATTTTTGATGTTGACGGGACCCTTACTGATGGTGGGATAATTATCTCAAGCGACGGGGTAGAGACCAAGCGTTTTCATGTAAGGGATGGTCAAATTATTGGAGTGCTTCCCAGCCTTGAGTACACAACAGTTTTTTTAACAGGGCGAAAATCGGAACTAACACAGCTGAGAGCCAAAGAGCTAAAAATCAGTTGTGTGCTACAGGGTATTTCGGACAAAGCGGAGACCCTTGGCAATTATATGAAGCAAAACTCCCTATGCGGCAATCGCATTGCATATATAGGTGACGACATCAACGATTACGCAGCAATGCAGCTATGTGGATTTAGTGCTTGCCCTGCCGATGCGCCAGATTTTATTCGGAATTACTGCGATTATGTTTCGATGGAAAAGGGTGGCTATGGTGCTGCAAGGGATATTTGTGAGCACTTACTTCGTATGCAAAATCAGTATGAGCAGTTTGTCAAGCTCTTTGTGGCAGGGGAGGGGCTAAATTGATTTCATTTCTGTCCACCCGTTGGAAAAAGTATAACTTTGTCTTTGAAGAACTGGTAAAACGAGATTTTAAAAAGCGATACAAGCGTACTATCTTAGGTATGGGATGGAGTATGCTTGGACCATTATTGCATCTTTTTGTAATGGTATTGGTTTTTTCGCACTTTTTCGGTCGAGATATACCGCATTTTATTGTGTATGTATTTGCTGGGCTTAAGATATATTCGTTTTTTTCCGAGTCCACCAACCAGGGTATGGCGTCTCTTATGTCTAACAGCGGTATCATGACTAAGGTAAAGGTACCAAAGTATCTGTTTCTACTTTCGGAAAACGTGGCTTCCCTTATTAATTTTGCTTTGATGCTGATAATATTCTTTATTTTTGCTGCTATTGACGGTGTACCCTTCCATCCACGATTTATTTTGCTTATATATCCCATCGTTACGATAACATTATTTAATATTGGCGTAGGATTAGTCCTTTCCGCACTGTTTGTATTTTTTAAGGATATTAAGTATCTTTACGGAATTTTTACCTTACTTGTTATGTGGCTCTCGGCTATTTTTTATAGTGTCGATACGTTTTCGTTACGAACACAACGCTTATTCCTTGTAAACCCTATTTTTACACATATTCATTACTTTCGGCTTGTTGTGATACATGGGGTCATTCCAGCATGGCATATTCACTTGGCCTGCGCGATAAGTGCGGTGGTAGCACTGTTGGTTGGTGCGCTTTTTTATAAAAAGTTCAATTCTCGGTTTATATACTATATGTGAGTGTGAAGAGATGACGATAAAATTAGAGAACATAGGCATAAGATATATTGTCGGGGATTTCAGGAATCTAGGGATTAAAGATTTCGTTATCCAAAAAGTAAAAAAACAATACAATGTAAAGGAATTTTGGGCTGTAAATGACATATCATTTGAGCTTGAAAGCGGAGATTTTCTGGGGATTGTGGGTAATAATGGTGCCGGCAAATCAACACTATTGAAAGCTATAGCTGGAATAATGACACCAACTAAGGGGCGCATGGAGGTTAACGGGGCAGTTGCCGCTTTATTGGAACTAGGTGCAGGCTTTGATGGTGAAATGACAGTGAGGGAAAATACGTTTTTGCGTGGTGCGTTGATGGGGTATACCCGGGGGTTTATGAATGAGACATATCCCGAGATAATAAGCTTTGCTGAGCTGGAAGAGTTCGAGGACAGACCATTTAAGCAGCTTTCTTCCGGGATGAAGACGCGTTTAGCGTTTTCAATTGCATGCTTGGTCCGGCCTGAAATATTGATTTTGGATGAAGTGCTTAGTGTGGGAGACGGTGCATTCAAAGCAAAAAGCGAGGCACGCATGAAAGAAATTATTGCGAATGGGGCAACTACTATTTTTGTCTCCCATGCAATAAACCAAACCAGAGAATTGTGTAACAAAGTATTATGGCTGCATAAGGGTAAGCAAATGGCCTTTGGCGATACGGATAAGGTCATTAATGAATATGAGAATTTCTTAAAAAAACATAGCAAGTAAAGCTATAGCGAACGACCTTGAGAAACGTGATTGAATGAGGACTTCCAAAAACGCGAGCTTGGCGTTTTTGGCCGATTTTGCCCGACGCGCAATCACGATTTCGAAAGTCGTTCGCTATATAGTAATTTCAATCCAAAATGCGGGATTGAAACTGGTCGAGAAACCCAATTATTGCCTGTGTAAACTCAACATCCCGAGCAGGGTTGCCGATATATTGATCATAGCAAACGAAATGCCAATCTCCTTCCCGCACGAAGGTGGTTATGTTTATGTTGCTTTCCTGTGCGGTTTGATACAGGTTCTCAAAATGGGAAAATGGTACTTGCCAATCTTCTGTTGAGTGCATGAGTAGCATAGGACGGTGTCCCAATCTGGCAATGCCGTTTATCGGCGTGTAGCGAATCCTATCAAACCCCAATCGCAGCCCCATATTAAGATACATAAAGGGAATTGACATAGTGCCTACAAACCTAGGTACCCTAAACATCGGTAAGCTATCTACATAAAGGTCAACAAAATTGGAATATGCGGAAATAGCGATTATGCCATCTATCCTGGGGATTTCTCCCCCGGCTATTATGACCGTGGCACCGCCGGCAGAGGTGCCAAGGGCTATAATGGGTAAGTCTCCGGAGCGGTTATCTGCATCAAGGAAATTAACTCCGGCTTTGACATCCAACCATTCAGTTGTACCAAAACCGATGCTTTCCCCTTCGCTTAAGCTCCTTGCTCGTTTTTCGATTAATAAAGCGTCCCAGCCGTGCTCTGCGAGCATATTGGCGTAACCGAAAAAAGCGGTAACTGATGGCCATTGTAAACCGGAGATGATGATGACAGTCCCATAAGGGATGGCCTTATCAGTATATGTCCTCCATGCGGCTAGGTTTAAGCCATCAATAGTAGTGAGATTAATTTCCTCAGATGCTATCCCGAACTCTATTGAATTATGCTGGGGCTGGTCAATTCTTTCTCCCAGGAACATGGATAATACTAATGTGGGAATCAATACAAGGATGACCAACACAAGCACCCCTAGGCAGGAAATGGTGGTAATCAGTCTTTTTTTTCGGGCCATGTGTATGTAGTCCTTTCTAGAATCTCTTCAACAGTATACCAGAAAAGTCATCCTTGACTCTGCCGTTGGGGAAGCCGTTATGCTTGCAAAAAAACAAGGAGGTAACACAATGAGTGGTTTAACAAAATAAATACAGCAGGGTCAGAAGTCGTGTTGGAGGTATTGGGCAACAAGGTTGTCGATAGTGACGAAGAAGTCGCGCTTTTGCATGAGATGAAAGAAATTATATTATCCTTCATTCGTCTAATTAAAAAAGCCGATTTTACCAAGAATTCTGATGTGAGGTTGCTTTATGACAAAGCCAAGGAAATTGAATCACAGCTTATGAATGTGGGCTATTCCGGTAACCCTTCTCCTGTGCATCGGTTGTTTGAGGTGGCCGAAAAACTTGAGAAAAAAGCTGTATCAAGATTGCTGATACCTGATAATGTCTTGAAGAAAAAATTTCAAAATGTTTACTTTATATTTGGAGACGGAGCGGCTGTGGCGGATGAGCTTGGTCGCAGATATGGTTTTTTCGTATACCACACATGTGACAATCGGTGGCGGTATGCACAGGATGCCGACCCACAATTTCAACCAGGATTATGTCGCAATGTACCGGGTTATTTCGCCCAAGACCCTGAGGATGCTGCCATGTGGGAACGTGAAATTGCACATGATTTTACGCCAATGGCTATTATGGATTTGATTCAGCTTACTGGGAATCATGAAAAAATAATTTATGAAAATGTTATTGATATTGACAGTATAATCCCATTTGTAACCTATGGGGTCGTTGTTTCCAATTACAAAGCTAGTGATGATTTTTGTGAACGGTACGAAAATGAAATCCATCTTCGCGATATTTCCGAAGAGGAAAAAGATAAACTTGTCCGCAAAGCAAATATGGTGTGGGGAAAAGGAAAACGTGCAACTCCCCGCGAGACGACACAATATGGAGTGAAGCAAATCATTTGGGATGATAAATCGACGGTTGAGAAAACGGCTGATATGATTGCTGCGTATTTTGGATTGTCTCTAAAATAAAATCTACCGGGCTTGACGCGGGATTCCCCTAATCTTTCGATTTAAGGTCGGGGATTCCATGTCAAGCCCGGGATGACAAAGCTAATGTTTTCTAACTATCTTACTAGCGGCGGGCACTCCAAAAACGTGGTCTTACTGGTCTGCTTGGTTGTGGCCTACAATCATCACTACAATAATTCGGCTCATGTGTTCTGCAATCATTATGCTTTACCACTTCGCGTTCCCTTACGACATCATGAGTGTTGAACTCATGCTCATGGATGACATCAAACTCATGTATGATGTCATGTTGATGTCTTATTACATGCTCATGCTTGATAATCCGCTGTGAGCCGGGGCAATTAAATACCTCTCTAATAACAGGTTCGTGGCCACATCTGTTGCAGCCTTCGTTGCAAGTGCAATTCATGTTCATATCTCCTTCGCAATTTTGGTACTTGCTTACATATTATGCGGGACATGGATTATGGTTCTTGCTGAAAGTGGTATAATTACGCAATAGACCACTTTTGAAATAGGACAAAACAAGCTGAACTTCAAGCTTGTTTTCCCTATTCCAAAAGTGGTCCAATACATGAATCTAAAGGAGAATCCCCTTGAAAAAATATTTTATTATTTTGGCGATTCTGGTGGTTGCGATAGGGATTGCCGTATTCGTTGTAATTAACAATCAGGAAACTGAACCGCCTTATACCCACATTACATTAGACGAAGATAGTTCTCACAACGAATATGAACCCACCCTGGCTGAACCTGCCCCACACCTAAGCAGCGAAACCGAGGTGCCTGAAGCAACGACGGTTTGGCGGTTTTTGCCTGAATATGCCCCAGTAGAATTAACCTATGCTGAGCAACTGGCGGCTTTAATAGATTACGCCTGGAGCAGGTTCAATTGGGCCCAGGAGGAAGGCGGTAATATCCGACTAGGTAGACATGTACACATAGATATAATGATTTTTTATGCTGCGATTAGAGAAGTTCAGGGCTTGATGGCAGAGGCCGGAGCCAACATAACTGATGTCGAGGCACTAGAGCATATCACCACTTTGCGGCATTCCATAGAAAATTTCCGCAATGCTATGATTGACCCTGGTGATAGATACCGCCCTTTCTTGGCAACAATTGCTTATGGCGAAGATATACCACAAAAGCGTCACTTACGAGCAGCTTGGATTGCAACTGTTTTGAATATTGATTGGCCATCTGCGGATGCTCGGGGAACAACCCCTGAGCATGTGGATATGCAAAAACACGAACTACGCCAGCGTTTTGATGAAATCGCCTATTTAGGGTTCAACGCAGTGGTATTTCAAATAAGTCCCACAGGGGATGCTTTTTTCAATTCAAATATTTCGCCATGGTCGGCGTGGCTTACTGGGGAAACCAATTTTACTGGAGTCTTGCTTGATTCCCAGGGCATAGAATTTGATCCCCTGGAATATGTCATAAAACTAGCCCGTGCCAGGAATATTGAGGTTCATGCGTGGTTCAATCCATATCGTATTACTCACACTGTTGGAAATTATCGCGGGATTGTTTTGTCTTCCACAGGGGAGTATGTCACCAGTCTTGCACAAATAAGGCAGGAATGGTCGCAAATTCCTGATACGGCATTTTATCTTTTTGGTGATTATGTAAAAATTGGTGAAAACCGCTATGTTGTGGACCCAGCTGCCCCTGGGGTTAGGGATTGGATTGTCAGTCGGGTTTTAGAGGTAGTGAATAACTACGATATTGACGCTGTGCATTTTGATGATTATTTCTATCCAGAAGGATTTCCTATTGCAGACAGCTTTGTCCGGTATAACAGCCCGGAGCATAACTGGATATCAGGAATTGCTTTTCCGGATACACCTCAAGGCCGGGCAGATTGGCGCAGAGAGAACACCGAAATGATGATACGAGACGTAGGAGCAGCCATACGTGAAGCGGCACCGTGGGTGAAGTTTGGCATAAGCCCGGGAGGTGTCTGGAAGTCGGCCCAAGAAGGCAATACCGGACTGGATGGCGGTGGCTACAATGCCGGCACAGGCTCCGCATCCACAACTACATGGTCCAATTACCATACATCTTTTGCGGATACCCGAAGATGGGTGATAGAGAACCTTATTGACTATCTTACCCCACAAATTTACTGGGACTGGGCCCATAATACCGCACCATATGGGGTAATTGCCGAATGGTGGGCCAGATTATTTCATGACTTCGGCCCGGATGGCCATTTGCGCAACAGCCAGGGAGAGTACACAAATGCCCAGTTGTTTATAGGTATTGGCTTGTATCGGATGGATAACCTCTACCGCCATGACACGGTCAATGTCCCTGCCAAATGGCGTAACTCACCGGGATATGAGTATGAGGGTATGCGTACTTTGCTGCGTCAAGAGGCTTACAATCTTGGGCATCCTAATATTAGTGGTTCGATGTTTTTCGCACAAAATCATATGCGCCCTGGCAGGGGGCATGGTATGAGAACCACAATGGAAAATCTACGAGGCAGCATGTGGAGATATCCCGCTCTTGTACCATCCATGCCCCATTTGGGAGGAACTGCGCCTTCCCGCCCAGGGAATGTGGTAATTGAAGACCATTTCATTTCCTGGGAGAACACAGAAACCAGCATATGCCAACTTGTTATGCCCAGATACTTTGTAATCTATCGCTCTGCCCACGAGAAGATTAATATAAACAATCCTGCAAATATTGTAGCTATTGTGCCCGCGCTCCCTGGGCAAACCTACTACACATGGAAAATCCCCGACCCAGAGGGGGTAGGGGATTATTACTATGCAATAACCGCAGTCAATCGGCTTCATGATGAAAGCCCACCGGGGTAATATTCTAATAAGGCTCTCTTTAGCTATGTCAACATCTTCTTCAAAGCCGACCGGGCCCGGCTTAACCTGGACTTCACCGTACCCAAAGTTAAATCCAAAGCCTCGGCAAGCTCCTCATAGCTTAGCCCCTGCATATCTCTTAATATAAGCACCATACGGTGGTCATCAGGTAGTTTTGTTATTGCATTAAGTATCTCCCTTGCCCTTTCGTTGGCTATAGCACTTTCCTCTGCCGAGGGCAGGGTAGGGGAGGCGGAGATTACATCATCTGTTAGCTCATCAGCTACAATGCGACGTTTTCTGACTATATCAAGGCAGGTATTGGCTGTTACAGTACATATCCAAGCTTTAAGGCTGCCATCCTCTGGGATTATTACATTGGGCAAGCCTCTGTATATACGAATTATGGCATCCTGGCTGGCGTCTAAGGCGTCTTCCGGATTATTTAGATACCTGCGTGCTATATGGAGTATTAGCTTTTCGTACCGCAAAAGAATTTGCTCGAAGGCATCACTATTACCCTCGGACCTTTCTTGCTTTGCGGCTGCCAGTAAATTAGCATCCGTTTCTCGCATGGGTAAATCCCTTTCGTATATCAAAAAAACATATGTCTGTAGTATGGGCAAAAATAAACCCAGAATGTCGGTCCCATATTTTGACACCTAGCCAATGGCTAGGTGGGTGTCCGCATCCAGGCGACCGCCTTCCGCCAATTTCGCGGCACGGCGTAGACCAAGAGTCTTGGACTCCCGTTTTGCGTCTGTAGGTTCAAAATAATAGGTTATCGAGCATCCCAGGCTCTTTGGATTATTATAGCCAGTGAACTTAAAGACTGCAAGCAAAAAATATTGTCAGGGATATACTGCATAAAATATGAGAATTGTGATACATTGAATAAAACAGCAAAGGAGGATGATTATGTCTGTAATAAACATAACCAACGAAAATTTTGAAGAAGAGGTAATGCAATCAAACAAACCCATACTGCTGGATTTCTGGGCAGAGTGGTGCGGTCCATGCAAAATGATTGGCCCCATTATTGATGAAATCTCAAAAGAGCAGGATGCAGTCAAGGTAGGGAAAGTAAACGTAACAGATGCCCCAGAGTTGGCAGAAAAATTTGGTGTACAAAGCATACCGCTATTGTTGCTTATGAAAAATGGTGTTCCTGTAGCTCATATCCTGGGATATAAACCGAAAAAAGCCATTCTTGAAATGCTTGCATCATATATGTAGCAGGGTAGCAGCGAGAACAAAACGGCTCCGCCGCTTTTGTTTCCGACCATGCCAGCAGAAATTGCAAAGCAATTTCCTAGCATATGAAAAAAATTCGTATGACGTCATACGGGTTTTTTTATTTACGATTACTCAACCCCTTATTCTAAGCCGGTTTACAACTACGCTTCCACAATATAATTATGGTTACTTTACTAGTACAGTAATACAGTTGTGAGGTTGCGTAGCATACTATTGTGATACCCCTTAAATAATGCTATAATCTGCAAAATTATTCAGAAAGGGGAAATAATATATGTTCTGTCCTGGATGTGGTACGCAGAGGCACCCAGATGAAGTGCATCTGGCATGTGCCTGCGGGTATGTTCCGACTACTCATGCACCTGTACAAGGCGGAGGTGGCACGGATTTTGTAAAGACCGTTACCTCTAAGTTTACTGTAAACCAATTGGTTGTTTTGGGAGGATGTCTGCTACTGCTGATTTGCATGTTTATGCCCTTCATCTCAATAGCTGGTTGGGGTGGCAATAATATAACTGTAGGCGGCTTTAGCTTAGTGTTCAACAACGATGCAGGAGGCGGCCCCGGATTTTCGAGTTTCCTTGATTTACTATTACCGCTCTTGGTTGTTGCCGGTGCTTCCTTGGTTTCGGCCTTAGGATTAGTAAGATTGCCAAATCCTAAGCTCATCATTCTTGTTGTATCTGGCTTTGGTGCATACTTGGCTCTGTCTAATCTGGTTAGCGTTAGCGGGTTCACTGGTTTTGGCTTGGTTCTATTCTTTATCCTCTGGCTGGTTGTAACTGCCGCTGCTTTTATGGAGTATAAGGATATCCACTTAGTAAAGCTGTAGGTTTTATATTCAACATACTTATTATCAAAGAGGTTGCTCATAGTAGCCTCTTTTTTGTTGCCGCTACCATGGCATTCTTATAGCGAGTTTAATTCGCTATATGTTATTATGTGGGATGTTAAAACTAATATCGGGAGGTCCACATGCACCAATCACCCATGATGGCAAAGCTTAAATCCCTTATGCCCTATTTCATACTGGCCTTGCTGATTATCGCCGCGTATAGAATCTCCGGTGAGATGCGGTCTTTCCTTAATTTCTTCAGATGGGTATGGGGGGTTATATCGCCGTTTTTTTATGGCTTTATGTTGGCTTATGTAATTAATATTCCTTGTAGTGCTATTCAAAGAATGCTTGCAAAGACAGATAATGGTTTTCTCGTCAAAGGTCGAAAGATAATAAGTCTTGTTATTGTAATGCTGGTTTTTCTTTTTATGGTTTTCTTAGCACTTAACCTAGTTATACCAGCCATTATAAGTAGTGTCGCCTTCTTTATTGACATGGTTCCTGTGTATTGGGAAGGCGTTGTGCAATTTATTAACAATTTCAATGATATGGACTTGTTCGATTGGCAAATCAGCTCCGAAGATGCGTTTAATATCGTTGGTAGCCTTTTTGATAATTTAAGTATCGACACCTTAATGGCACCGATAACTGCAATTATGGGTGCGGCTACTGCTGTATTCCGGGCTGCTATTGCCTTTATTGCATCAATTTACATTATGATTGAAAAAGAACGGAGTAAAGCTTATTTCAATAAGCTGCTTAGGGTATTTACCACGGTTAAGTTCCGGGAATTGGTGGCAGAGATTTTTGGTGGACTTAATAAAAACTTGCGGCGATACATCCATACCCAAACCATCGGGGGAGTAATCCTTGGAGTAATGTCATCTATTGCGCTACTGCTAATGGGTTCGCCATACGCTTTGGTTCTTGGAATTCTACTGTGGATAGCCAATTACATACCGTATTTTGGCTCTATTGTAGCGGTAATCGTATCTGTGCTAGTGGTCAGTTTTACCCAAGGGATAACCATGGGGCTTTTGGCATTGGGGCTGTTGTTGCTTATTCAGCAAATCGAGGTCAATATAATCCAGCCAAAGCTCATGAGTGATGCGTTTTCTATGAGTCCACTGTTGGTAATCATTAGCATAAGCGTAGGAGGCGCAATAGGCGGTATTTTGGGTATGATGGTGGTTATCCCAATTGTCGCGGTACTAAAAGATATCTTAGATTATGTTGTGGCATATTACGAACAAAGGAAGTTTGGGATGGTGCAGGATGTAGAGGATAGGGACCTATAGGCCTAGTTCATCATCTGGAGCCACATCATGTTCTTTACCTATTTCCCCAATCTTAGGCATAGCCCTCACAATTTTAGGCAAACACAAGCATAGACCGATTATAATATAAGACCCACCTTGAATCATAAACACCATGTCCACTGTAGTCAGAATCGTCCCAAGAAGCCCGCCCACCAAAGCCCCAACAGCTGCGGCAACAGAGCACAGGCTTGTTATAATCGTATCCACCCTGCTGATTAAATCCTTTGGCGGCAGTTTCTGTATAAGTGATTGATAAAAAATGCCAATCGTGCTTCCAATTCCTACATAAATAAGAAACATAATAATCCCGTATGAGCGATTCACGGGAAGCACATTTACAAAAAGAATACGGGCAACACCTGCAAAAACAAAGGCTCCTACCATGATTTTCCATACCTCATATTTTTCTTCGACAGACCTTGCTATATATGAGCCAATTAACCCTCCCATCAGTGCAAAAGCCGAAAGCAAAATATATCCAGAAGCGGTACCTAGATGCACCTCAGCAAACATAGGCAGGTTTACATATGCAACATCCGCAAAGAAGTTCATGAAAATGAGGGCAATAATGAGAGGCAGCATTACTCCCTTTTTAACAAACAAAAATCCCTCCTTAAGCTCCCCAAGGTATGACTTTAGGGCGGCTTTCTCGCGCTTCTTACTGGACTCCTCACTTGCAATCAAAAATGCGAACAATAAACCCAATGCTAAAACCACTGCATTGACCCAATACACAACAGCAAAATCTCCGCCTCCTGCCATTATCATATAAAGTACCACGCCGATACCTAGCCCACCGAGTATCCCGGTCATGTTCATAAGAACATTAGCCTTGACCAAATCTTCACTGTTTACAACCCGAGGGAGCACGGCAGTATAGGCGGGGCCGCTAAACAAGGTAGCGGAGCAGAAGGCAAGAATCCCAAGGAAAAACACCCATGGACTATGCATGGAAAGTATATGGGTTGTGAGAATCATCCCGGTAACACCAAGCTTTACAAAGCAAGCAATCCTCAATATCACTGCCTTGTTCCATCTATCAACAAAAGGCCCAACAATAAAGCTCACCACGAAGGGCAACCCAAACATGAACCCGGCAATCCCTGTGTACATGGGATTTTGGTATAGGGCATGTACCACCCACATCATAAAAATGCTAAACATCCCGCTGCCAATCCCAGAAAATGTCGAGTACATAAGCAAGGAGCGGAAATTACGGTTTGAAGAAAGTAGGTTTTTCATAATACGGCCCTCCATAATGGCATTTGTTGTCATAATAATAGCCCCAATGGAGAGGGCTGTAAACCTGTGATATAATGACGGATAGCTTGTTATAAAGAATATATCTGGAGGAATATTAATGGAAATACGTAGAATCACGCCCCTGGAAAACATCCAGTACGATGCAATTTGTCACACAGTGTTCTTTGACATGGAGCGCAAAAATATTCGCAAAATGCTAAAGGAACCGGAAAAGCATGCTGATGATGAACAAATAGTGTGGGCGGCTTTTGACAATTTAGGTAAAATGTGCTCTGCCGTGTTAGTGACACCCGTTACAATGCAACTAAACGGCCAGACTGTAGAAACCGGTGTGGTTGGAGGCGTGGTTACACGTCCGGAGTCACGAGGCCTGGGCACTGTTTACCAAATTATGAAAAAAGCTCTTCCTTCAATGACATCCGATGACAAGCAAATATTATCCTTTTTGTATCCTTTTTCATTTTCGTATTACCGGAAATTTGGTTATGAAACATGTTACTCACATAATGTCATAAACATACCGATAGGGCAATTTAGGCATTTTGATTACCCAAACCGCTTAGAGCCCTTCGAAAAAGGGGATGATATCTCACCATTTATTGATATTTACAATTCATTTAGCCAAACTCGCAATTTCTCGGTGGTACGCAATAAAAATGCGTGGAAAGAGTTGTTAAATAGAGACCCATATAAGAATTTAGAATTTACATTCTTGAATTATGATGAAGCAGGAAACGCAGATGCATATATTCTCTACGAACCTGAGCCTGATGGTAACGAAAACCACAGGCTTATAATCAAGGAGCTATGCTGGAAAAACCCATCAGGACTGCAGAGTATTTTAGGTTACTTTTATAAGCTAGGAGCAGAATTTACAACTGTCAGATGGAACGCACCCAATGACATAGATATCCATGCCCTGTTTCCCGAACCAGGTGAGATTACATGGCATTGTGAAGCTTCAGGTATGGCACGGCTTGTAGATGTTTGTGGTTCGTTATCTTTACTTGCGTCGCAGCCACATAGTGATGGCAGTCTAACGATTAAAGTAATTGACAAGTTTCTTCAAGAAAATTCTGGTATGTACCGACTTGGATGGGAAAAAGGGCAAATAGCATGCAATGCTCTCAAGCTGAATGACTCCGATTTGAGCGCCCCCGATTTAGAAACGAGCATAGAAACCCTTGCGCAACTCGTGACCGGATACATAACACCTACAGAGGCTATGTATAGAAAGGACACAATTATAAAAAGCGGGTTAGATCAACTGACGGCATTGTTTCCAAAGCGGTTATTATATATTATGGAGCAATATTAACACCTACAGTCAGTAACAAGTATTTTCATCTGTATAATCTATTGCATCGATGATTTTACTGTGATATCATCCTGTAGGGTTGACCAAAAACAGCCCTCAAAACCTAATAGTATTTATATAGCCCACCAATTAAAGCTAGCGGATGAATTAGCTTCAAACGAATAATGATAGTTCCACGTATTACGTGGGTTCGTTTACTGGCGCCAGGGGCAAAAGGAGGACATTCTTATGAAAGTCTGCTTTATTGGCGCAGGAAGCCTTGGATTTACGCGCCAACTACTTACAGACATTATGTCTGTGCCGGAATTACGCAGAGCCCAGATATCTTTTACGGATATTAACCAACAAAATCTGGAAATGGTAACTCAGCTATGCCAGCGTGATTTAGAGGCAAATGGCATTAAAACCAAGATTCAATCCACAACCAACCGCCGTGAAGCGTTTAAAGACGCAAACTATGTAATCAATGCAGTGCGCGTAGGTGGATTGGAAGCCTTTGTAGGGGATATTGAGATACCTCTGAAGTATGGGGTCGACCAATGTGTAGGGGACACCCTTTGTATAGGTGGCATCATGTATGGCCAAAGGACAGTTGCAGCAATGCTGGACTTTTGCAAAGACATGAAAGAGGTTTGTGCACTGGATGTATTGCATTTAAATTATTCCAACCCCAATGCAATGGTAACCTGGGCCTGTAATCATTATGGCGGTGTTCGTACTTTAGGGCTTTGTCATGGCGAAATGCACGGTGAAGAGCAAATTGCAGAAGTCTTGGATTATGACCACAATGAGTTAGATTTTATTTGCGCTGGTCTTAATCACCAGACTTGGTATATTTCAATAAAAAAAGATGGAATTGACCTTTGCGACAAACTTCTTTCTGCTTTTGAAGAAGATGACTATTATTCCGAAACTGAAAAAGTACGCATAGATATGTTACGCCGATTCGGCTATTACTCAACAGAGTCCAACGGGCATTTATCTGAATACCTGGCATGGTATCGTAAACGCGGAGATGAAATCCTTAAGTGGATTGATTTATCTGACTGGATAAATGGTGAAACCGGTGGCTATCTAAGGGAATGTCGTGAAGAGCGTAATTGGTTCGAAACTGATTTCCCCCGCCTGTTGTCAGAGCCTCCTCATAAGTACGATGGCTCCAACCGGGAAGGAGAGCATGCATCTTATATAATCGAGGCCTTGGAAACAAGGCGGCAGTATCGCGGGCATTTTAATATAGTCAATAATGGTTGTATTACCAATTTGCCTGATGACTGTATCGTTGAGGTGCCCTGCTATGTTGACGGAAATGGCATATCCATTCCAAAGGTAGGAGATTTGCCTCTGGGTTGTGCGGCTATATGCAATCAAAGTGTGAGCGTTCAGCGGATGGCTGTTAAGGCTGCCGTCACTGGGGATGTTATGCTCCTTAAGCAAGCTGCATTGTTAGACCCTTTGACAGGTGCTGTATGTAATCCGCCGGAAGTATGGCAGATGGTAGATGAAATGTTAATCGCTCAAGTCCAGTGGTTGCCTCAGTACAAGAAGCAAATTGAAGCAATAAAAAAAGACTGGGATAAAGCTGCATCACAAAATAAGCTTATACCCCCCAAGGATTATAAAGGTGCCGCACGTTTACAAGAACGTACCGTTGCAGAGCGACGTGCCTTTAGACAAAATATGGAGGAGGAATAAGATATGATAGACAGAAAAAGCCTTTATGAATGGTGTAGCATCCCATGGGATCAACTAATGAGCCACCCAAATAGGAAAGTGCCGCTACGTATCGTAGAAGATGCAAAAACCTTAGGGGAGGTAATGGCCTCAGATTTTGCGGAGGACATAGAAAAAGCAAATGGAAGACCGTATTACACCATTGTCCCCTGTGGCCCCAAGGAATGGTATGCACCCTTTGCCCGTATTATCAATGAGCGTAGCATTTCTCTTAAAAACGTAGTTGTATTCCATATGGATGAAAATCTTGATTGGGAAGGCCGTTTACTTCCAGAAGCTGACCCCAATAATTTCCGTACATTTATGGACAAATATTTTTACGCCCCTATCAAGCCTGAACTGGCTGTACAAGAAACAAACCGCGTTTATCTAAGGCCGGATAATTATCTTGAGGTAGCCGAACGCATATCGAAAATTGAGTTGGACTACACCTTAGGCGGCTGGGGCCAGGATGGGCACTTGGCGTATAACCAAGCCCGCCGCAATCCATTTAGCCCAATTACTCTTGACGAGATGAGAAATTCTACTGTGCGTATTCAAGACAATAATACCGACACCCTCATGGCAATCGGTAATAGAGTCTTTGGTGCGGCATGGCAATTTGTCGCGCCTATGAGTGTAACGTTGGGTGTTAAGGAATGCCTAAAAGCAAAAAAAATAAGGGTAAACTCCGGTACAGGAGCATGGAAGCAAACCGCTTTACGGGTTGCGCTATTTTCCGACCTTACAGCTGAATATCCAATGACCTTATTGCAAGAGCATCCCGATGCCCTGATAACCGTAACAAGAGACACCGCAACCCATCCCATTGCAGAAAACCCTGATTGGCGTTTTAGGGGAGTTAATGCATGAGCCGGTTTAACAAAGCGGTAGGAATAGGCGGAATAGGCGCGGGGATGCTGTTTCTTACAAGCAATAACGCTAGCCTTGGCAGAAGCGAGTCAAGATTGGTGGAGCTAAGTGATGCAAAGGATTATTGTAAACAGCATATTGTTTTTCATTATATAGCCGCATTACTATGCCCTGATGTCAAGGTATATCCCGTTGGATATGTTGGCAATGATGCCCACGGCGCAGCTCTTTTAGATGAAATGCGTAAGGTGGGAATGGATGTTTCCTGGGTAAAAACTCATGAATCTTTACCTACTATGATAAGCATTTGCTTGCAATACCCGGATAAAGAGACATGTAATTTTACTGCATCCAATAGTGCCTGCGATGAAGTAACTCCAAAGTATACCATTGACTCAATGGATGCCATCGGTATAGATGCCGGTACAATAGTTGCTGCGTTGCCAGAAGTGCAGTTTGAAAGCCGCATACAGATGCTTAAGTCTGGTAAGGAAAAAGGTGCTTTCTGCTGCTTATCTATTTTGGAATCAGAAGCAGATGACTTTAAGAAAGCGGATATATGGCATTGTTGTGACCTGTTAGCACTTAATTTAGGAGAAGCTCATGCACTTGCCCCTGAGGAATCTTCTGACAGCAAAAAGCTGATTAGTGGCCTATATGAGTATTTACGAAAGTGCAATCCCGATATTATGCTGATTGTCACCTGTGGAAAAGACGGTGCTTTTACTTCCTACAAAGGACATGTAGAATTTGTCCCAACTATGACTGTAGACGCAATCAATACAACAGGTGCGGGGGATGCCTTCTTAGGCGGTTTGATTTCCGGTTTGGCAATGAACATGCCTCTCCAAAAAGGATGTAGTGACAATCGATTTGGGGAAACTCCATTACAAAGTGCCGCTGAGCTAGGCGCGATATGTGCGGGAATGGCAGTCGAAACTGTAGATACAATAGCAAAGAAAGTATCCCAAAGCAGTGTTTTAGAACGTGTCACAAGGCATAATTTTACTAGAGGGGCAGGTTTTTTGTCATGATAGCTGACTTTGGAAACACCAAGGACAAAAAGCCTGTGCAATTGGCTACAATAGTCAATAAGAATGGGATGTGTGCAGATATATCAAGTTATGGTGCGACGCTAGTATCCTTACTGGCCCCTGATAAAAACGGCAAGCTAGCAGATGTGGTACTCGGCTTTGACAATGTTACTGGATATGAAAATACCGATACGTATATGGGTGCTACAATAGGTCGACACGCCGGGCAGATTGCAAATGGCAGTTTTGTTCTCAATGATAGGCAGTACGACCTTGTAATCAACGACCATAATCACACAATGCATGGAGGTCCCGAGGGTTTTCACAATCAGATATTTGATATCGCGCAACATAATGAAAATACAGTAACCTTTTCCCGTATAAGCAGGGATGGTGAAGCTAATTTTCCTGGGGACTTAGAGATAACCGTTACTTACATCATTGCAGATGACAATAGTCTGAGCATAGATTTTAACGGATGCTGTAAAGTCGATACGATACTAAGCATGACAAATCACGCCTATTTTAATCTGGACGGACCAGGTTGCGGCGATATATTAAGCCATAGTCTTAAAATTTATGCCGACGAATATACGGTAGTAGACAATCAAGGCTTGCCAACCGGTGAGATACTACCTGTGGCAGATACCCCCTTCGATTTTAGGGAATTTCGCACAATCGGGGAAAGAATCGCCGAACCTCATACGGAGTTGAAATATTGCAGCGGCTATGACCATAATTGGGTAATATCTAACCCGGGGGAGGTTCGTCTGTGTTGTGAGTTAATGAGCTCTGACAGAATGCGCCATATGCGGCTTTACACCAACCAACCTGGCTTGCAAATGTATAGCGGCAATTACCTTAAAGGGGCGGAAGGAAAGGCCGGGTCTACACATGTTTATCGTGGTGCCCTTTGCCTTGAGCCTCAAATGTATCCCAATGGGTTAAATCACCCCCATTTTCCATCACCTGTATTAAAAGGTAGAGAAGTTTACAGATACCGCTCAATTTATAAGTTTTAGCAACACCGGCTATGCGGTCTTACGTTTAGTCGAATATAAAGGAAAACGTCCCATGAACGACGAGCGTATAAAGCGCAGTTGGCGTGGTCATTATGACCCCGCTTACTGCGCTTTTTTGTATATTTAAGTTCATATGAAAGGGTGGTTATATGAAAGATGGTCTATTGCTCAAGGACTACAATCCTATTTCAATGCTTACTGTGCCGATTACCCATGTCCCGAAGCCTAAATTTCCGGTATTTGATTTCCACACCCATATCGGTCCATTATACGAGAAATCTAACCTTTGGGACGATGTATCAAGCACGAGCACCATGGTACAAGAACTAAGGGAGCGAAATATATTTGGTGTAGTCAACTTGAAGTTGATGTGGGGAAAGGCTCTCGACGAGGCAGTGGGTAGGCTTAAAGGTTATGAAGATTTTATTTATACCTTTGGCTCGGTGGATATTGGGCGTTTGGAAGATGTGGATTTTGCTTACTATGTAGATGAAACTTTCAAACATTACAAACGCATCGGGGTACGAGGCCTTAAGTTTTGGAAAAATCTTGGCCTTGGTTTAAAAGATTCTAGCGGAAAATATGTGCCTGTAGATGACGCTAGACTTAAGCCAATATGGGAAGGTGCAGCAAGGTACGGATTGCTCGTGCTAATCCATGTGGCAGACCCTAAATGTTTTTTTACGCCTGTTGATGAGAAAAATGAATGGTATGAGTGTCTGATAGAGCAACCGGAGTGGTCATTTTGCCGGGATGAATTGTATACATTTGAGCAATTGATGGAGCAACAGGACGCACTTCTTGCTAATAATCCAGACACAACATTCATTATACCTCATGTAGGTTCTTGTTCTGAGGATTTAGGCTTTGTTGGTAGCCAATTGGATAAGCACAAGAATATGTACATTGACCCATCGGCAAGGATTAGTGAGTTGGGTCGCCAGCCTTATACCGCTAGAGAGTTTTTCATAAAGTACCAAGACAGGATATTGTTTGGAACCGACTACACCGGCTCCGAACCAGACGCGGTTTACCCTTACTATTTCCGTTTCCTAGAAACATTTGACGAATATTTCCGCTATGGGCCGGACGATTGGGGTTATGGCCTGGGGCGTTGGAATATATATGGCATTGGCCTTCCCGATGATGTGCTAAAAAAGATTTATTCGGGAAATGCCATGCAACTAATGAAGTTAAAATAAAAGGAGGAAAAAAATGTACAAGCGTATTTTATGCATCCTTGCCTTGGTATTAGCCATGGCACTTGTCGTTGCCTGTGGCAGAGATAATAACGACAGTGATGTCACCCAGGATCAAGACGAAACCCGTGATGAAACACCGGCCGAGATTCAGGATGACACGCAAGATGACGGGCCGGAGGAAACAGATGATACACCCACACAGGTTATCGACATGGGTGGCCGTGACATTGTTTTCGTGGCTTCTTTCGCGATGCACGGTGTAGCCACCGATGACCCAGAGCCAGACCCGGGAGTTGGTACGCGCAGTTATTTCTATGAGCGGATGATGTGGGATCATTTGCAATATATGCGTGATGCATATAATGTAACTTTCAGCCGTTTAGTAGTGCCATGGGATGAGATGCTGTCCGTTATAACCACTAGCGTATTAGCGGGAGCTCCGGCAGGGGATTTCTTCATGTTGGAAGGCATTAATAATTTCGCGGCAATAAATGGTGATTTGATTTACGCTATCAACGATATTGCGTCCCCCGATGCGGATATTTTCAACGCTCGTACCAGGGTTATGCCAATGGCGGAATTTGACGACAAAATCTGGACGGTACACAGAAGAGAGCCAAATTTTGGTCCAACATTCATGGGTGTAAACTTAGATATTATTAATTACATTGGTGCGGATAACCCAGTGGAATTATATGAGCGCGGAGAATGGACCTTCGACAGGTTCTTAGAAATTGCAAGGCTGGCAACAAGAGATACAACAGGTGATGGCATTAACGATATGTTTGGTATAGCAGGCCCACCCTCCGATATTATACTGCACTTTATTGCCGCCAATGCCGGATATTTGGTTATGCCTGATGATTTTAGCTATGGATTAGGGCATCCTAATACAATTGCGGCTCTTGAAACGGCCGAAACCATCTTCTCAGAAGGCTTGTGGGAGTATCATGGTGAAGGTACATTCGGGGATTGGTTTACAAACTTCTGGTCCTTTACCGGTGGCAGGTCCGCTTTCTTTACAGCTGCTACTTGGGCATTATGGACCGAAGGTGCTAATTTGCCATTTGATTACACGGCGGTTCCGTTCCCTCAAGGTCCCAATAATCCACGTGGATATCAGTTTTTGGAAGCATTTCCACATGGCGTAGGCGTGGCACGAGGTACAGAAGATCCGGAAATGGTTTATCATTTATTTGAACTTATGAATGCATGGCATGGCGATAATCTTGCATATGCCTATGGTCAACCAACAGAGTACGCCAGAGCCGCCTTCCGAACAGAGGCATGTGTCCAGAGGATGCTGGAGTTTATACCACGGCGTAGGATGGACTTAGGCTTAAGTGTTGTAGCCGATGACGGTTGGCAACTTGGTTGGATGGCAAGTACATTTGCATACAGCTTCCACACGGGCGGTGCTACGATTGCACAAATAATCGAAGAGAATAGATTGCACGCCCAGTCGGTAATTGATGATACTTTTGCCGCGTTTAGATAGCAAATAGATGTTTGCGAGTGGGCTGTCTTTATCGGACAGCCCCTTCGCTGCAAGTTATCAATGTACAGAAATGATATGCAAGGAAGGGACCGATAGATTATGCGTAAAATGCCAAGTCTTAAGCGGAGATTACTACTTTTTATGGCGGTTCTTGTGATTTTTGGGTCAATATCTATTCCTGTACAGGCAATAACCGGTGATGCAGATGACGCTATATTCACTACCATGGAAAGATACCATGAAATACTTAATAGTTTTGGCACCCGTTATCACTTTACACATTTTATATATGACAATATCACGCAGCCCAGGCCAGATGCGGAATATATTATTTATGCTACCCAATACGCTCTGGTTGAAGGAATGAGCATTCATTATTTAGAAGATTGGGCTGGTGTTGCGGGCACATCTATATGGACTGATGAATCAGGCCTTATAGAATGGGATGTATATGTAACCCAGGGGGGCCTTTATAATATATCGGTGTTTTATTATGCATACGAAGGTCGAAGCTCAGACATACAGCGGGCTGTTTTTATTAATGGAGAGCAGCCTTTTTTAGAAGCAAATCATGTGGAGTTTACACGTACATGGGTTAACCAATTGCCCTATATTAGGCAAGATAGTAGAGGTAACGACTTGCGCCCTGTACAAGTAGAATACCACACATGGCGTGAGGAATTGGTTATGGATGCCATGGGTACATACAACGAACCCCTCTTGTTTTATTTACAACCAGGGCGCAATACAATTGGCTTTTATTCGTTGCGGGAGCCTATGATAATAAGCTATTTGCGGGTGCATCAAGCCCCTGTAATCTTTAGTTACTCTGAGGTTTCTGCTGGATTTGCGGGGCTTAATAGGCCATCCATTGAGGAAATACGCATAGACGGACAGGATGCTAACCGCCGTTCTTCCCCGATGCTGGCACCCCAGTCAGACAACTCCGGCCCCGGGGTTACCCCCAATAGCCCAAGGGAAATAAGGATTAATCATATCGGCGGCCAAACCTGGGCGGAGCCCGGCTCATGGATAGAGTGGGATTTTGAAGTGCCAGAGTCCGGATTGTATAAAATAGCCATGAATGTACGGCAGCATTATACACGAGGTACCAGTACCTTTCGCCGTATAACCATCAATGGCGAGGTCCCTTTTTCTGAAATGGAAGCCTATTCCTTTAACTTTAGGACAGGCTGGCGAGTAGATACCTTGGGGGGTGAAGATGAGCCGTATCTCTTTTGGCTTGAAGCCGGTACTAATACTATACGAATGCAGGCAGTTTTGGGGGATTACGCCCTATATTACAGGGAAATACAAGAGGTGATTCGTAACCTTAATAGTTTGTATCGTCAAATAGTAATGATTACAGGGCTTGAGCCGGATTTTTTCCGGGATTATAGGATGGCAGAGCGTCTTCCCAATCTGCGGTATGAGCTGCATGCAGAGCGGGAGCGATTGGATAGGATTTTTCAGGAGCTTACAGATATGTCTGAGGGCCGCGGTGAGCGCAACGCAATCATAAACAATATGTCTGCGCTTTTGACTCTTATATATTCTGACATTGAGGCAGCACCCCGTCGTATACATGATTTTAGGATAAATATCGGTTCTCTTGGTACATGGCTTATGCAGGTACGTGGGCAGAGACTGGCTATCGGTGAAATATATATTTTGGCAGCAGATGCTCCAACCCCAAGGATTAATAACGGTTTTTTTGCTAGACTTTGGTTCGAGATTCGGTCACTATTCTTCTCATTCTTTATTGACTTCAATACAATTGGCGATACGTTGGAAGGAGACGATGTCGGGCATACAACCGTATGGCTTGGCACAGGACGGGACCAAGCCAATGTAATACGGGCTTTAATGGATGAAACTTTTACCCGTGAAAATAATATAAACGTAACCCTAAAGCTCGTGGATATGAGCACATTGCTTCCGGCAACATTGTCAGGGGAGGGGCCCTGTGTTGCCATGATGATAGGCGCGGATTTGCCCATGAATTTTGGTATGCGCGGTGCGCTTACGGACTTAACCGTGTTTCCGGATTTTGACGAGGTAGCGGCGCGTTTCTCTGAAGCGGCAATGACTCCGCTGACTTTTGATGGGCGGGCTTTTGCGCTTCCTGAAACCCTTACTTTTAATATGTTATTTTACCGCCGTGATGTTTTGTATGAAATAGGGCTGGAACCGCCGGAAACCTGGGACGAAGTTAGAGCAGCTATGTCGGTACTTGCCCAGCATCATATGGAATTTGGCTTGCCTTTGGAAATAGGACTGGTAGGTACCACCGCAGCCACGTTTATTATTGATATTACATTTGCAATGTTCTTATTCCAAAACGGTGGGGCGTTTTATAATGAAGACGGTTCTCTTTCGGCTTTGGATACCGATATTTCTCTTTCGGCATTTCGTGATTTTACCCGGTATTTTACCGATTACCGCTTGCCTTTGATTTATGACTTTGCCAATCGGTTTAGGGCAGGGGATATGCCCATGGCTATTGCGGATTACACCAATTACAATATGTTGCAGGTGTTTGCGCCGGAGATTAGGGGACTTTGGGGTTTTAGGCCGGTACCGGGCACTATCCAGACGGACGGCAGTATAAACAGAGCCGTCGCAGGTGGGGGTTCATCCGTTGTAATGATGTCTCAGGTAGAAGACCCGCAAGCGTCATGGGAGTTTATGAAATGGTGGACTTCTGCAGAAACTCAGGTGCAATACGGACGTGGCATGGAGTCACTTATGGGGGCTGCCGCGAGGCATCCTACGGCCAACATAGAGGCGTTTTCACAAATGCCTTGGCCTGTACGAGATTATGAAAACTTAATGGCGCAGTTTGCTTATGTCCAAGGCATCCCACAGGTCCCAGGTGGGTATTATACAGCCAGGCAAATAAGGAATGCTTTTTACACGGCAGCTGTCCAGCGGACTGTTGGACCGCGTGAAGCACTTATAGATGCTGTCCGGTTTATAAATAATGAGCTCAGAGCAAAGTGGATTGAGTTTGGATTGGATGTGCGATAAATGCAGGACGCCAAAGATACCAGATGGGGATTAATGAAACGGAATTGGCAGAGCTACATGCTTATCGGGCCGTATTTTTTACTGTTCTTTACATTTACGGTGCTTCCGGTTGGTGCCGCTGTTGTTCTTAGCTTTACGACCTTTGATATGCTTAATACCCCGCAATTTGTAGGTTGGACAAACTATCTTCGCCTGTTTATGGAAGATGAGGTGTTTATTTTTGCTTTACGCAATACTTTGATTTTTGCGGTGGTTACCGGGCCCCTTAGCTATATTATGTGCTTTGTTTTTGCATGGATTATTAACGAGCTTTCACCCAAACTACGGGCATTTATGACACTTATATTTTACGCGCCTTCTATCTCAGGTAATGTGTTTTTTATATGGGCGTTTATATTTTCCGGTGACAGACTTGGTATGGTGAACGGGTTCCTCCTTCGTCTTGGTCTTATCCCAGAGCCTCTTTTGTATTTTAGGGATGAGCGGTTTATATTACCGATTCTTTTGCTTGTTCAGCTGTGGATGAGCTTGGGTACGGGTTTCCTTGCTTTTATTGCGGGACTTCAAACTGTGGATAAATCCTTGTATGAGGCTTCAGCTGTTGACGGTATCAAGAATCGCTGGCAGGAGCTATGGTATGTAACTCTGCCTTCTATGTAGCCACAGCTAATGTTTGGCGCGGTTATCCAGATTACCACTTCTTTTGCTGTGGCGGATATTGCTATAAATTTAGCAGGGTTACCCACGGTTAACTATGCCGGTGATACTATTACAACCCATCTAATTGACTTTGGTCACATACGGTTCGAAATGGGCTATGCCAGTGCTATTGCTACAATTTTGTTCTTAATGATGGTTGGCACAAATAAGGCAGTGCAGGCATTGCTAAGAAAGGTGGGGACGTAATGGGGGGCGGTGTGATGCGTCTTGGCGGGGTCAAGAGTTATATCAGGAGTAAGAAAACAAAACGTGTAAACCGCAGCCTCGCGGGAACCGTTATGTTATTCATATTTCTGGCTCTTGTGGGCGCGTTTATGGCTATGCCTTTGGTGCTTACAATTAACAATGCTTTTAAGCCCCTGGATGAGCTCTTCTTGTTTCCTCCGCGCTTTTTTGTGCGTAACCCAACCCGAGGTAATTTTACTGATTTGATTATCCTTATGCAGGGATCTTGGGTGCCTTTTTCCAGGTATGTGTTTAACACAATATTTATAACGGGCATGGGTACCGTGGGGCATTTATTTCTTGCTTCGGCGGCGGCGTATCCACTGGCAAAGAATAACTTCCCGGGTAAGAATATTTTATTTTCTATTGTTGTGCTGTCACTTATGTTTTCTGTGGTGGTCACGTCTATTCCCAATTATATGATTATTACCTGGCTGGGGCTTAATAACACTTATTGGGCGATTATATTGCCTGCTTTTTCTGCGTCACTTGGTTTATATCTTATGAAGCAATTTATGGAGCAGATACCAGATTCCTTGATTGAATCCGCAAGATTGGATGGAGCCAGTGAGTTTACGATTTACCGTAGCATTGTTATGCCAAATGTAAAGCCTGCTTGGTTGACCTTGGTAATATTGATGTTTCAAGCTCTTTGGACTACTACCGGCGGTGTTTTTTTACGGGATGAGCAGCTTAAGCCTCTTAACTTTGCCATGTCTCAAATAGTAGGCGGCGGTATTGCTCGGGCAGGAGCAGGGGCCGCTGTTATGCTTGTTATGATGAGTGTGCCTATAGGGTTTTTTATTTTTTCTCAAAGTCGCATTATTGAAACCATGACAACATCGGGGATGAAGGATTAGGGGGTGCGTATGTATAGACGCATTGTGGCTACTATGCTGACCTTGGCGATTATTGTTGCCGGTTTCGTACCGGTTATGGCAGATGCTCCGTTTGAAGGGTTTACTTACAATTTTTGGGGGGATTATGTGCCAACCCCAGCGGCTTATGTTCCTGTTTTATCCGTAGGGGGTAGGGATTTTGGTATCGGGGATTTTACTACCCCACAAGATATCAGCTCTGACTTATATGGCAATATTTATGTTGCGGATACAGGCAATAATCGTATTGTAAAGTTTGATAGGAATATTGAGCTAGTATGGGTAATTGATAGCTTTTTACGGGATGGTCAACCCGATTCTTTTAACAGTCCTAACGGTATTTTTGTATCTGAAGATATGCTTATTCATATAGCCGATACAGAAAGCAGGCGTATTATCACATTGGACCAAGAAGGTAATTTTGTACGAGAGATTGGTCCACCGGAGTTTGGTGATTTGGATGAAGCTGTAGATTTTCGTCCCCTTAAGGTACTTGTTGACCGAGGGGGCCGGGTTTTTGTCAGCGCACTGCACGTAGTCGAAGGTATGATGACCTTTAACAGTGACGGAGATTTCATGGGCTATTATGGCACAATCCGGGTGTTCTTTAACCCGATTGATATGTTATGGCGTTTCCTGTCAACTCAGGAGCAACGGGCAAGGCAGGCCATGTTTATACCTACAGAGTTTGCGGGGATGGATATTGACCCATATGGTTTTATCTTTGCTACAAACAGAGCTCCTTGGGGCGATAATATGGTTCAGCGTCTTAACCCAAGAGGGGAAAACGTGCTGCTTAACTTGAATACCAATGTACAGGTAACAGGGAGCCAGCGTTATAGGATCACGGGACCTCTTTCTGGTCGTTCAATGTTTGTGGATGTGGCCGCTCGGTCCCATGGGATGTTTTCTGTTTTGGATTCCATACGTGGGCGGGTTTATACCTATGACTCTGAGGGCAATCTCTTATATGCCTTTGCCGGAATCGGAAATATATTGGGTATGAGCCGCAACCCTGTGGCAATAGAAGCCGTCGGTGACTCACTGCTAATTTTGGATGACCGTCGCGGACATATAATTTATTTTGAGCCTACGGAGTATGGCAACCTCATAAACAGCGCGATTGCTCTGGCCTATGACGGTGACGGAGCCGGTGCAGTGGAAAAATGGACAAGGCTTTTGGAGATTGATGAGCATTTTACCTTGGCCCATGTGGGTATAGGGCGCGCCCATCTTGCAGCAGGGGAAAATAGATTGGCCATGGAATACTTGCAGCGTGGCATGGATGTACGTTATTACTCAGTAGCTTTGCGCCGATTCCGGACAGAAATCCTAAGTGAGGTTTTACCCTATGTTTTAACAGTTGGGCTGGCCGGTGCTGTGGCTATTGTAGGTTTTCGAATATTTAAACGCTTTAAAAAGGGTGGTGCTGTGTCATGACTATGGTGAAGAGGGTATTATCGTTTTATGCTTTACCTTTGCGTATCATGGTACGACCCTTTAGCGGGTTTTATGAGATGAAGTATGAAAAGCGCGGTCTTCTTAGAGTGGCGGTTTTCAACTTTCTAATGGTATGTATCTCGGTTTCATTTATGAATCAGTATTCATCTATTGTGGTTAATCAGAGGAATCCGCGTACCATCAATAGCCTAGTCGAATTTGCTACTCTTACCGGTGCTTTGATTCTCTTTTGTGTAAGTAATTGGGCTGTGACTTCCCTAACAGATGGGGAGGGGCGGTTTATAGATATTGTTATGGCAGTATGTTATGCCATGACACCGATTGTTCTGACTTTTATTCCTATGACGATATTGAGCAATGTACTGACCGTTGATGAAGGTGCTTTTTATTTTATGGTTATTAGTGTTGCTGTATTTTGGTTTGCTTTTCTTATTTTTTCCGGACTTGTAACGGTACACAATTATTCTGCTGCAAAGGCTATAACGACAGTATTGCTTACTTTTGTGGCACTGCTGATTATTGTTTTCTTGATTACATTGCTGTTGACACTATGGCAGCAGCTGGTGCTTTTTATTAGAAGCTTGTATACGGAAATTGTGTTTAGGGTTTAAACCAAAGAAGGCGTGAGTGGGGGCGACTAAGCCACCCCCACTCGAAAGGCTTTCATGCTTATAGGTGGTGTGCATATGAGATTTTCCTTAAAACCGGCTACAAAAAAGAAATGGCGAAACAGATTTATTTTTGTTGTCGTGGTATCTCTAGGGATTCTTGCTTTTATGTTGTATATAAATTGGTTTACACCCTATGATTTCAGTCATCTTACCCATGCCGCGGACTTTGGTGAAAGCAGTGAGTTTATTCCTCTTGGTGATGCTTCTGTGCCGGGGATGGTTGTTGCCGCCATGAGTTCTACCCATGCGCTGTACCTTGACCAGCAAACTATGGCTATTGCGGTACATGATTTTCGCAATGGTTATGTCTGGCATTCCCGACCAACAGGTGCGGACGATGACCCCATAGCAAATGCCTTTGAGCGCAATATGATGATATCCCATTTGGGGTTCAGGTATTATGACCATATGCGTAGGCGTGTTACTCGTTGGACATACGCGGACTCTGTCGCAAGTGAGCAGGCCAGGGTTTATTCAATCCCTGGCGGAATAAGAATTATCCATGAAATCGGTGACGCATCCTTGGGCATAAATGCAATACCGCCTTTTATTGAAATCGAACGCTTTGAGGCGCGGGTTAGAGGCCAGATTGAAGACCCGGAGGATCTTAGCTTTTTAAGCCGCTGGTGGTTTGTATCACGTGATTATCCGGATTTCATGTTTATGCTTCCAGGTATTCGTGATTCAATTATAAATATCGAGCGAATGCTGGAGATATTTGAATCCATAGATTATACATTGGAAGAGCTGGAGTATGATAATGCCGCCTTTGGCATCTATATTGATACGAGTCTAGAGTTCTTTATGGTTCCTATGGAGTTTGTGTTGGATGAAGATGTGTTAATAGTCAATATAGCAATAGAAGAAATTGTTGTAGGAGAAAACGACCTTCTGGAACGATTCGAGCTTATGCGGTTTTTTGGTGCGGGCAATTCTGATGAAGAGGGTTTCATACTTGTACCAAGTGGCTCTGGCGGCATTATTAGTTTTAACAACAGAAAAAGCGGGGAAGAGCCTTTTATAGGGTCTGTGTATGGTCTTGACCCACTTATGAGTGACATAAGGCCCCAGGTAGTACAGCCCGTGCGTTTGCCGATTTTAGGCATTGCACGAGAAGGGGCGGCCATGCTTGCCCATGTTTACAGTGGTTCTGCCTTAGCAGTCGTCAATGCTGATGTTGCGGGACGTACCAATTCATTCAACAATGCGTGGTTTAGCTTTAACTTAAGAACCTCTATGGGTTTGGATATGGCAATAGTTGACGGACAAAGCTCAGAAATGACCATCGTGCAGCCGGAGACTTACACCGGCGACATCACAGTTATGTTTCACTTTCTTGCAGGGGATGACGCTGGGCTTGGAGGTATGGCTGGGGCGTATCAGCAGTTTTTGGTGAATCGGGGCAAGCTCACCCCTCTGGAAGGCCCAGGCGATAGGTCTTTCTACTTGGATATCATTGGCGCGGTAGATATAGAGCGTAGAATTCTTGGTACGCCCTATATGTCAACAGAGGTTATGACAACCTTGACAGAAGCTAATCGGATTGTGGATCTGTTTAAGGCCGAAGGTGTAAACACCATACAGATGCAGCTCCACGGCTGGTTCAACAGGGGTATCAACCATGATGTTGCCAAAAGGGTAAACTCAATAAGAGGGGTAGGCAATGCTCAGGAAATGCTGGATTTAAATAGCCGGCTTGCTGAAAACGGAGGCGGGTTGTTCCCGGCGGCTAACTTCATGTTTACAAATTATCATTCCCGTAACATGAACCGTACTTTTGAGGCTGCGCGTGACCCTGCCGGATTTATAGGATTTATGACACGAGTGTCTCGGGATATGTTAAGTACGCGCTTTATCCAATATCGCAATGACTGGTATCTGTTGGTGAGTCCTGTGGCACTGCCATTTCATATAGATAGTTTTATCCCAGCATATGAGCAGAGTATCGGTTTGGATAATTTAGCGCTTACAGATATGGGTGATGTGCTTTCCGAAAGCATGTACCGGCGCAACGCCGTAGACCGGGAGCATTCCCGGTTAATCGTTACCGAGCAGATGATGCGATTGCATGATGCTTTCCCAAATATGATTGTAAGCGGCGGCAATGATTATGCCTTTGGAGTTGCCTCCCATCTTGTGGGAGTGCCGATAGAAGGTGATATGTTTTATATAATCGATTACAGCGTACCCTTCTACCAGATGGTGGTGCATGGTTTTATTGAATATGCCGGAACCCCGGTCAACCTACGTGCTAATGTTGATGAACGTCGTGCATTGCTTAATTCTATGGCCACAGGAGCGTCTCCTATTTTTGCCCTTACCGCACAGCCTACAAGAGCACTTGCGTTTTCGCCTCATGAGCGTTTGCATTCTACCTACTATGCAAACTGGCTTGAAACAGCGTCAGAGCATTACCGGATGTTCAACGATGTTTATAGATACCTTCGCGCTGAGCGGATAGTTGATTTTACAATCCTCTTGGACAGAAGGCTTGATTTGGAAAATCCGGGGCAGGTTACGGTTACAAAGTTTAGCGACGGTACCCGGATTTATGTAAATAATACACGTACAGCCTTTGAGTATGATGGTCTATATGTTGAGCCCATGTGGTTTTATGTTGTAACAGGAGGAGTGAGCTAATGCCTAAGTCAAAACGCAGGCGGCTAACCTTGCGAAATCGGGAGGTATTAGCTGGTTTTCTATTTATATTACCTTGGCTGGTTGGTGTAACGGTGTTCTTCTTATTCAATATAGTGCAAGCGGTGATTTATAGCTTTAATACCGTTGATTTTAACTTGGGGGGAATCGGATTTACCCTGACGCCGCAGGGTTTCAGCAATTTGCGCTTTGCCCTGTTGGAGCATGGGTCTTTTAATCGCGAGCTGGTGACATCCCTTACGGATATGCTTGTAAATGTCCCCCTAATTATTTTCTTTAGTTTATTTATCGCTGTGTGCTTGAATCGTAAGTTTATGGGGCGAGGAGTGGTAAGGGCGATATTTTTTCTACCGGTTATAATGGCCACTTCTGCAATAGATGGCTCTTTGGATGCAGTAATGCGCATGATGATGGGTGGCGCGTCTAGTATCCCACCAGAGATAGCGGGTCAGCAGGCAGGCTTTCATCCGGGGGCTATTGCCTTTATGCTTGTGGATTTTGGTGTGCCCGTTATTTTTATCGGCTATATCTTGGATGCCTTGGCCAGACTTTACGAAATTATACGGGCTACAGGGGTGCAGATATTAATTTTCCTTGCCGCCCTTCAAGCCATTCCGACTTCTATGTATGAAGTTGCCCAAATTGAAGGCGCAACCGCTTACGAGACTTTTTGGAAAATTACCTTCCCCCTTGTGAGCCCACTTATATTGACCAATGTTATATATACAATAGTGGATACCTTTGCCGAGAGCTCTGTTGTAGAAACGGCTTTTAACACAGCCTTTATCCACCAAAACTTCGGACTTTCCGCTGCCATGTCTCTAATAAGCTCTGTTATTGCTTGCTTAGCACTATTGTTGGTTGGTTGGCTTATTTCTAAAAAGGTATTTTATCAGGTGGGGGATTAAATTTAGAAAGCGCACGCAACCCAAAACCCATTTTGAGCGGCCGAAGCCGCGATTCCGCTTTTCATGGTTGATTGTGACGGAAAGTGCCCGTAATGGGCGGATAGGGGGAACACATGATTCAAAACAATACAATCCAAAAATGGCTAAAACGGAGTAAGGGCTTTTTATTAAACATATGCATGGCCTTTATATTAATAGGGGTGTGTTATGTTATATTGAGCCCCATTTTTGGGATAATATCCAACTCTGTAAAAGATTTACAGGATGTGTTCAATCCCCTTATTTTTTTGATACCACAGAATTTTACCCTTGATAACTTGCGATATGCTTGGCAGCATATGGACTATGTAAGTACGTTGGCCGCCACTATGGGGTTCTCGATAGGTATGGCGGCTATTCATGTGCTTATAACATCAATGGTGGGCTATGGTTTTGCCAGGTTTAAGTTTCCCGGATCTAATCTGCTCTTTGGACTGATGATAATAACAATTGTTGTACCCGTTCAGACTTACATGGTTCCTTTGTTTATGCAATTCAGGTTCTTTGGCATCTTTGGGCTTGAGGCCAATCTAATAGACTCATATCTATCCATTGCCTTACTTACCATAACCGGGGTTGGGTTAAGATCCGGCCTGTACATTTATATCTTTCGCCAATTTTTCAAAGGCTTGCCTAAGGAGATTGAAGAAGCTGCATTTATTGATGGCGCAAGCACTTTTCGCACATACGCAACGGTGATGGTCCCCAATGCTATGTCGGCGATAATAACTGTGTTTTTATTTGCCTTTGTTTGGCATTACAATGATACCTTTTACACCTCTTTGTTAGTTACTAATAATCGACTGATGGCTGTTATGCTGACAACGGTGGGCACACAGTTTTCTATTATGGAAAGTGTCCGTGACCATAGCGCCATCCAATTGGTGGTATTTGCGGGCATTGTCCTTGCGATAATCCCTATTTTGACGATTTACATGTTTTTGCAGCGTCATTTTGTGGAAGGTATGGAGCGTAGCGGAATTGTTGGATAATAGCAATAGCACATAAAAACGAGCTCGCTCGTTTTTATGTAGGAATGACTGAGATAAGCAAGAAGCGCGAAACCGGTATTCTTTAAAATACCTATTCCGCGCTTTTTTTGTAAACTTATATATAGTGATTCCCATTGAAAACAAGCTGCATGTTCTTCAAGAGGAATTACCATACATTTGATATCGTTATTGAGAATATGTCAAGGTCGGCACCATAGGGGTATTTATGGTCTGGCAAAGACCGTGAAATACAACGCCATCGTCTATTATCAGAGTACCTGTAAGTACATCCCCCATGACTTCTGCGTTGCCAGTAAGATGCAGAGCGGTTTTACATTGGATATTGCCTAGCACCCTTCCAGCAATCCTAGCCGAATCGGCCATTACATCACCATCTATAAATCCACTATCACTTAAGTTGAGTACCCCATTGATATCAATATTTCCGATTACATTGCCGTCTACACGCATAGAACCGTTGTCTGCGCCGCTTAAACGGGCAGCATGAATAGTAAACCCTGCGCCAATAACGGTGCCGGTTGGCATATCAAAACGATCAACTACACGGGTGCGATTTTTACGAGACACTTTTATCACCTTTCTTTGTACATCATTTTAAGTACATCGTGGGAGGGGTGAATCCCTCCCACGATTGTTTATTGTATACTTAATTTTAATAGTGTTCCATCATAAAGGGCCAAGGGTCAGTGGCCGTCCCGTTGATGTGTACTTCAAAGTGTACATGAGGGCCTGTTGTACGTCCTGTTGTACCTACCCGGGCGATTATTTCCCCCCGCTCTATACGTTGGCCTACACTGACTAAGTTTACTGAGTTGTGGGCATAGAGGGTTGTTACCCCACTTCCGTGGTTAATCATAACGACTAAACCATACCCGCCACGCCAACCGGCGAAGGAAACGGTACCGCCCCCCGCTGCTCTGATGGGAGTATTTCTTGGTGCTCGTATATCAATACCTGAGTGGAACTCACCGCCGCGTCCTCCCATCGGGTTACGACGCCATCCAAAATGAGATGAAACCTGGGCAGAAACGGGCCATAGGGTAGGGAAGTTTCTAAGATGGGGGTCCATCTGCTGCCGGTAGGATTGTAAATCTTCTAAAAGTAAAACCTGAAGTTCCAGTTCAAATACCAACTGGTTTAGCCTTTCGGTTAAGTCTGCTTCCGTAAGAGGCATAGCTTCAGTATCATCGGTAGCGTTTACAGAAAAAGCCATAAGGGCTACTTCAGTATGCTCATATTCAACTATCGTAGGTACCATATCCCATAGCCTAGAATAATACAAAAGAGCAGCTTGGGAATCTATTAATAAATCAAAAAGGGTAGAAACAGCGGGAATAATGACCCTAGTGCTCAAACCCTCTATAATTGATTGTCGTTCTTCGTCAAACTCAATTATCATTTGTTCCAAATCGTTTATTTGGTCTTGTAGGTCGTTAAGAGCACTTTGCTGTTGTTGTCTTAGCAAGTTTTGTTCTATCCGGGCCATACGCTGTTCTTCAGTCAGTTGTTCGTAAATATACATGCTTTCTTCTACAAGGCGAGCATGTTCATCTGCTGTTTCGGCTTGGAAATCTTCGAATTCTTCTATCGTATCGTACAAGTTGTCTCGTGTATAGCGGTATTGCTCGGCAAAACGCTCGCCACGTAGATAAAACCCGGTGGTCACAGCAGTCACCGCAAAAATGGTGAAAATAATACAATAAAACACTACCCTTGGTATCCGTAAGCTGCGGGTCCTACCCGTACTGTATGAGGGCACAAGCATCAAAGAAATGTATTTACGTTGCTTATGAGATCTTTTATCTACCAGTGCGCTAACTTTTTTTACTTGGGGTCGTGTGTTATGTCTACGAAACATAGGGGGGATTCACATCCTCTATTAATTTTATAGGCACTCACAAACTTCTGTAACGGTTCTGTAACAGAGTCTATCACAAGAAAAAGGTTATTTCAAGTAAAAGTTAAAAATATATGAAAAAATATTACGAAACTATTAAATACTTACAACTGCCCTTGACGATAAAGGCTTAGTAGTGTAGTTTTCTATAATATAAGAAGGGTTGAATGTGGGCGTAGTAGCAGCCCACATTCGAGGAGCTCTTAGTTTCGGAGGGTAGCTAGCCCTACCCGTGGAGTGTGATAATATGGACCAAGGAAACCAACTAATGGATTTGCGAAATCAACTGCCTGATATGCCGACCTTCGAGGAAGATGATTTTGATTTAATGGAGCATAAAAATACGGCAACCGCGAAAACCAAGGCCAAGGCCCGGGTAAAGCGCGACCGCCGCAAGGTATCTGTTGGACGTCTAGTAATCGCCATTGCAGCAATGGCGGTGTGTGCTCTATTGTATTTTATGGCTGTAGGGTTGGTGGGTATTTTATCGTAGAAGTATTACATATGACCGGAAGAAAAAAACCTTTACCAAAAAAAACAAAATTGGGAAATGGCTGAAAACTGCGGCACATTTGGGAAATGTGCCGTTTTTATTGTTATGCGACCGGAAGAAAAGCATATAGCGAATTAATTTGCTATATAGTAATTCTACTTGAAAATGAGCGAGCTCATTTTCAAGTAGAACGACTATAACTATTGTGGAACAACTCTGCCTTTATCATATCTCCTTAACTGCTTTTATTAATAGCTGGGTCAGTTCTGATTTTACAGCAGCGTTTTTTATAGGATGGGGATTTTTTGCCCATAGAGCTTCTAATTCCAGTGCCCTTTTAACCTCGCTGCTTGTTAATTTTCCTCTATCTGCTTCTTCATGTATCCACTGACTAAAGGTACCAGTCCAATGGTCTTTACAGCCTATGTACTCTGGGCAGCGCTCAAGGGTATCCATGTTGAGTCTGGCGTATTCTAATCGCCAGCTCTCAGTTTCTGGGGTAGTGCCTCTGCCGATATATACTTCAAAAAGTGGGTCGGCTAGCATTATTCCATACCCTGGCAATGGGCCGTTTTCATTTTTGTCTACCAACTCTTCATGTACTGTGATTGCAATGACTTCGCATATATAATGAGTCCACATATCACCTAGCTTGTGGGTGTGGATGACTTTGGCATGACCGTAATAGCTTATTACACATTCAGGGTTATCTCGTAGATTGGCATATCCCTGCTTGATGCCTTCTTGGTATGGGTGGATATCCAAATCCCAGTCCTTAATATTTCTATTGGAAAATGTGAAAGAAAAATAATTTTGGCCGATACATGTACCCATGGTGGTAGGAGTCACGTTGGTATTGCCATGTTTGTCTATGGTGGTGACAAAATAGGAAACCTGGGGTGGCTGCACCCAACGATGATGCGCACCGTTAAAGTCATTGCCCTTGAGTTTGTATCTAATGTGCTTCATAGCAATCTCCTTTCAAAAATATCTATCAATAGTTCATCATAAAACAGCTTGTAGATGTTTCCGCATATATCATCAAAATATTTTTTTAGCGCAAGCTGGGATTCCCATCTTTTCAGCGTAAAATCATTAAATCCATGTCGCATAACCACGTTAAGCATCCTTTTTTCCATTATACATATGCCTTGGGCTGATGCTAAGCAATCGCAAAGCTGAATGAGCCTGTCATAATCATCATAAGCCGTTGATGCTATAAATTCGGAAATAAATATTTTTTCGTCTTCGGAGCAGGTCATATCAGACCCGCCGTATGCGTTAAAGTCCTGATATGCAAAGGAATGGGTCAGGCATATCCGTGATATTAAAGGATAGCCTTTTTTTGCCATTATCTCATAGCCCGAATAGATATGGCAAGTTTCTCCCTTGCCGTCACGATAAGCATAGTAGCCTATATCGTGAAGTAATCCTGATACATATGCACGCTCTGTATCAAGACCGCAGGTATGCGCAATCGTTTCAGCGACCTTGGCTACATGTTTGCAATGGTTAATCCAGGGGCCTGGGTTTTGCACTGATGCCCATTGTAAAATCATGTTTGCTTCATCTTTTGTAGGATATAAAACAGTCGCCATGCTAACCACCAACCTTTTTAAGGATGCCGTTTTCTCGTATAAACTGCCGTTTTTCGTTTTTATCCATTTTGCTCATTATTTCGGCTTCTAAGTCAATACCCAGTATCTCCGCAAGGCCTAATAGGTAGATTGCGACGTCTGCCAGTTCTTCGCCTAAGTCATCTTTCTTTTGCGTATATGCTTCGCAGGCTTCTGTCAGCTCACCATGTGTATAGCAGAATTCCATGTAGATGTCGGTTACATTAAAGCCTTTGTTTAGCTTGTTTTCATAAATTCGTTTTTGGATTTGTTTTAAGTCGACCAAGATATTACCCCCGTTATTGTTTGAATTATTGCCTTGCCTCTGTTTCCCATTATACACCATAATATAACAAAAAACCGCCGGATATTGTATATCCAGCGGTTCATCTTATTTAAAATATCATGCATGTCATTGCGAGGAGCGAAGCGACGAAGCAATCCCGTGTTTGCACGGTTTCTGGATTGCTTTGCAACGCTCGCAATGACGAGTCAAACTAAGTCACTATGGCTTACTCGTAAAATGGAAGTTCTCAATCCTAGCCCCAGGCATCAGGGAAATCCCCATCCATCCGCTAGTCTTTGTACGCTCTTTCGTGATAGCAGTGATATTATTGAATGCGTCCAGGAGGCTTTCTGTAAAGCGCACTGTGGCTATCGGAGTTGTCAGCTTGCCATCCTCTATCATGAAGGTACCGTTTCTCGTAAGACCGGTAATCTGTAAAGTCCGAGGATTTACAAAGTTTGTGTAATGGAATTCGTTGATGAAAATACCCTTCTTGGTAGATGCGATAATTTCTTCCAAGGACTGAGTGCCTCCCGTAACTTGCAGGTTGGCAGGGTACCCGCCCCGGCCCTTGTTTGTGACAGCATGGCCGGTATTTTCGGCTTTATGTTTTGCGGCAAACTTATTATCATAAAGATACGAAGCTACCACACCTTCATTTATCAACGTAGTCGTGCGGCGGGGAGTACCTTCATAATCGAAGAACACAGGTCGGGAGCATGGGCAGTTTACATCGTCAGTTAGCGTAAAATTTTTACCAAGAACCTGTTGCCCCATCTTGCCGACGGCAAAGCTTGTACCGTCATCTACTGCGTAAGCACCCATTGTGTAACCCATAAGCCCTACAAGGTCCGCAAAGGCTGTTGAAGAAAGTACCACGGTATGTGCTCCAAGCTCAGGGCTTACAGCTCCCATTGCGGCGGTAGCTGTCGCCTGGGCTTTCTTAAACTCTGCTACGATATCAGGGGCATCGGTATAAGAACAGCATTCTCCGGCTCCGGCTGTGCCGTCTTGGTGGGTGACTACTGTGTTAAAGGCCACTTGGTCGTATGCTGCATAACGGAAGGCCCCAAGGCTATCCCCTACGGAAATGGCGTTTTGGGTCAGTACCAACGCACCAGCAGCGGTAAAGCCGTCTTTTACATGTGAAACCCCTTCTTTTATATATGCGGCGCGAGCTGTTGTGTCAAAAGCGGAGGCAAGTTCTCCTGAGTACGGTCTTTCATTAACGGGCTCCTTTGACATTGGGAAAGCCTCGAACTCACCTTCCGGTACTACTTGAAGCATCGCTTGGGCATCCTTTGCCAATTGCTTTAATCCGGCCTCTGTCAAGACATTGGTGGTGCATGTGGCTTCTTTTTTGCCCTCGTATACCGTAAGGCTCACACTAGTGTCGTTAATGGTAGTATTTTGCGTGATTTCAGAATTGGCAAAGCGGGTGGTACCATTGCTGCCATATGAGATATTGACTGTGGCATACACATTTACATAAGAGGTCAACTTCTCGATTATGCCTTGAGCGGCTTGTTTATTTAACATCGGATACACCTACTTTCACTTTTCTAAACCTGGCGGGGGAGGAGCCATGAGACACGCGCATTACTTGCATAGGTTGGCCTTTGCCGCAGTTGGGTACGCCCACAAGCTGCCAATACTCTGGCCCGGCAACACCATCGCAGCTACCCCAAAACTCCGTTGTTTTGCCTGCATAGATGGGGTTTTTGAAGAATTTGCCCGTTAGTTTGCCATCCTTGATTTCATAGGCTACCTGACAAGCAAACTGGAAATTAACCCGTAGGTCGTCTATGCTCCAGCTCTTATTTTGGTCCAATAGAAAACCGTATTTGATTCCTGCGATAAGGTCATCTGGTGTGCCTGAGCCTGGCAATAGATTAATATTGGTCATACGCACGATAGGCAGATTGCGCCATCCATCGGATAGACCCGCACCGCTGGAAGGTTGACCTATGATAGGTGCATTGTCTCTAGAGGTTTGGAAAGCAACGAATTTGCCCTTGTCTATAAGGGTAATATTCTGAGCCGGTACTCCCTCATCGTCATAGGCAAAGGTGCCAAGCCCCTTATCGCATGTCGCGTCCGCAACTATGGTTACGTGCTCGGAACCATAGATTAAATCCTTGTTAAGGTCTCCAGGCTCAAGGAAGCTACGCCCAGCAAAAGCGGCCTCACTGCCAAGTACCCGGTCAAGCTCCGTTGGGTGGCCTACGCTTTCATGGATTTGCAAGAAAAGCTGGTTGGGGTTAATCACCAAGTCAAACTCCCCGCTGGGGCAGTCCGGGGCATTAATAAGTTCTACGACTTCCTTAGCAAGGCGAGCGGAGATTTCCGGCATTTTTTCTTCGAGAACAGTCTCAAAACCCCCTCTAATTACATTCATATAGCTGCGATTTTGCTTATCTGAGTCTGATGTAGCCGAAGTCTGGATATAACATGTGCATTGGCAGAAATTCTGCTCGATGTAACTGGAGTCAGTATCCGCATAGATTACATCGTCTTTGCGGAAGTCCAGAGCCACAGAGTTATGTCCCACACCAGGGACAGCCTTTATTTCCTTGTAGCAAGCCTCTAGCAAAGCCAGTTTCTCTGCCAAGGGTACGGTGAAGGGGTCGCTTTTTACTGGTGTAGAATAGGTACCTGTTGCCGGTTCTTTTGGTGATAACTTGATTTTTTGCGCCTGTAATGTCAGGCTGGCGTTAGCGATAGCATAGGCCTCCCGGACGGTTTCATCCAGGGCATCCATATCTGCGGATGCGGCAAAGCCCATAGAGCCGTCTACATACAATCGTATGCCATAGCCCTGGCTGCGATTGTTTACTACAGCGGATACGCTGCCGTTTTCCATACTGATGGATTCCATTTGGATATCCTTGAGACGGATATCGGCGTAATCCGCTCCCAAGCTCTTGGCTGTGGCCATGGCTTGAGCTAACTTGTCTTTGAGTGTCATATTGTTCCCCCTTTGGGTATAAAAATAGGGTAAACACGATAAGCTCTTATCGTATCTACCCTTTATTGATGTTAATCGTTTTCCAGTAATTCGAGCACTGTCTTAAGGGTGCTTTCCGCATCGATATATGCATAACGGCCGCCGGTATACTCACCCTTTTGGATTAGTTTCATGCCGTTTTGCTCAAGCTTTGCGATTTTATCGCCCATTCCTTTTATGGTGAATGCAATATGATGAATGCCTTCGCCATTTTTGTCTAAGCCCTCGCGCCATGTTGATGGCTCCATGTCCGGCTCGATTAGCTCTAAAGAAAGATTCCCGCCAAGGGGAAAGAACGCTAATTTTGCCCGAGCATTGGAAGGTTTACCTCGATATTCGGTTTGGGCCTCTTCCGGAGGGCCGGTGATAATCCACTGTGGTTTTTCCACCCCAAAAAAATCCGCAAAATCCTGAGATGTTTTCTCAATATCGTGCACTACCATTGCAACTTGCACACATACATTGGTGCCTAGGATGTTCTTGTCCATGGTTCACTCTCCCCTTTAATTATGTCACTCGCCGTACCTTTTCCAGTGCTTGAAGAAAATAATCCGGCAAGGGAATTTCAAAATCCATAAGTTCATTGGTAGAAGGATGACGCAGGCTTAGCTTTTTTGCGTGAAGCACTTGACTGGTCAAACCAAGTGGCGGCTTTTTGAGTCCGTAAAGGAGGTCTCCCAGGACAGGATGCCCCATATATGACAGATGCACACGGATTTGGTGAGTGCGGCCTGTGTGCAGCTTGGCTTCAATCAATGTGAAGCGGGGCATTCTTTCCAGCACGGATATATGTGTCAGTGCTTCACGGCTTTTGCGTTTTTCGTGAGTGATTGGGGCCATTTTTTTACGGTCCTGGGGATGGCGGCCTATTGGTACATTCACATCCTGACTGTCTTTTTTTATGTTTCCCAGACATATTGCCTGATATATACGACCGATTTCCCGATTTGCCAGTTGATTGGTTAGACTGCTGTGGGCAGCGTCATTTTTTGCTACGACTATCAACCCTGATGTGTCTTTATCCAAACGATGAACAATCCCGGGCCGCTGGGCTCCCCCTATCCCAGAAAGGGAATCGCCGCAGTGGTGCAGTAATGCGTTTACCAAAGTACCACTATGATGACCCGCTGCCGGATGGACAACCATCCTCTGAGGTTTGTTAATCACAATAATGTCAGCATCTTCATATACAATATCCAGCGGGATGGCCTCGGCTTCTGCCTCAGACGGAGTAGGGGAGGGGGTGATGCATACCACTTCATCCCCTGTTTTAAGCCGTGTATTCTTTGTTATCCCGCGATTATTGATGGTGACATGGCCTTCCGATATTATGCGCTGAGCTGTGTTGCGGCTCAAACCATCTATATTTTCTGATAAAAATACATCTATCCTCGCATCATTATAGGCATCGGCCACTATGAGCCGGGTCATGCCTTGTCCTTGGACGTTGTCCCAAATAGCGGCGCATCCTTGACAACAAATAACGCCATAATTCCAAACATAATTACTCCCACGGTGACATATATGTCAGCCACATTGAATACTGGGAAATCAATAAATCGGAAGACAAACATATCCACCACATGGCCGAGACGTATCCGGTCAATAAGATTGCCGATACCTCCTGATACTACAAGAAGTAACGGGATGCGCAGCATAATAAACTTAGGTTCCATCGGTAGTTTAATAAAATAAGTAATTGCAAGAGCTAAAATCACTAGCTTCACAATGGTAAACAGCAAAGACGCACCACTAAACCCTGCAAGCAAACCGAAGGCGGCACCGGTGTTTTCCAAATAAGTTAAATGAAGAAAGCCCTGAATCAACGGGCGTTCCGGCTGGCCTTGCAAATTTGCAATGGCCCAGAACTTTACCAGCTGATCCAAGGCTATTAACACCGCGGCGTCAATGCCATATATTATGAAGCTTATTGAGCGTTTGTTATGCATCTGCGAAAGAAATCCCCAAGGATTTTGCAACTCTGACCAGTTCACCCTTCGGGTCAACAAGTTTGTCACCGCTAGTGGATATTTTTGCATCACCGATTACTTCATCCAGGGGCACTTGGGCCATATTTCCGCTTATAAGTGCGACCATATTGCCGAACTTACCTTCTTTTATGAGTTCTGCTGCGCGGGTGCCATATCTGGCTGAAAGGAGCCTGTCTGCAGCAGAGGTTTCGCCGCCACGTTGGATATGGCCCAGAACGCAATGGCGGACTTCGTTATCTACCAGTTTTTCTAAGCGGTTAGCGATATACTCGGCAACACCGCCGAAGCGGTTGGGGTCTGGAGAGTCATCTACAACTTTTGAAACAATGGCAGAGCCGCCTTTTTCTTTGGCACCCTCTGTTACAACAACAATAGAGAACCTCTTGCCTCTGGCGTTTCGTTCATTAATTTTCTCTGCGACTTTTTCCATGCTATATGGAATTTCCGGGATAAGTATAACATCGGCAGAACCGGCTATTCCTGAGTGCAGGGCTATCCAGCCTGCAGAACGGCCCATAACTTCCACTACTATTACACGGTGGTGGCTTTCCGCTGTGGTATGCAGACGGCCGAGGTTTTCCGTTACGATGTTGACGGCAGTGTCGAATCCGAAGGTGATTTCCGTTGCGCCTAAGTCATTGTCAATGGTCTTGGGCACACCGATTACGTTTACACCCATACGGGAGAAATCCCTTGCGCTTGTGAGGGTACCGTCACCCCCAAGCACCACAAGGACGTCTACGCCTTCTTTTTTCATATTGTCAACGCCTACATGAGATACATCTTTTTTAACGGATACACCGTTTTCTACCACGGTGTAGTCGAATAAATTATCTTTGTTGGAATTGTATAGCATTGTGCCGCCTTTATGGAGTATCCCTGATGTAGTCTCCAAAGTCAGGGGCATAAAATCATTGTTGTAAAGGCCGCGGTATCCAAACTTGTAGCCGATAATTTCACAGTCCATCATATTGTGACAGGCACGTACTACAGAGTAGATTACCGCGTTAAGGCCAGGTGCGTCGCCGCCGCCGGTTAGTATTGCAATTTTCTTTTTCTTCATAAGTTTACAAAACCCTCTCTAAAATTATTCGCTTTCGCCATTGTACATAAAGGGTATCTGTCTTGCAATAGTTATTACAAAAGATTCGTATTACAGAGCTATTTAGGACATCTTTGCCATGGATGGCTTTGAGTTGCGCGCGCTTTTTAAAAAAGTCGGTTTTTGCTTTATAGCAAAACTCCCAATAGCTCTCCGATATGGGCTGCGCCCATTACTCGTATCCCTTCTGGCACACGGAGCTTGGTTTTATTGGCTTGGGGCAGTATACAGGATTTGAAACCTTGGCGGGCCGCTTCGGCTACCCTGCGTTCTGCTTGGGAAATTGCCCTCAGTTCCCCGGCAAGGCCTACTTCGCCCATTACCATGGTATATGGATCTACGGCTTTGTTCTTGTGGCAGGAGGCTAGGGCTGCAATTACTCCCGCATCCGCTGCAGGTTCGTCTACTCGTAAGCCCCCAGCAATATTTACATAGGAATCATATGTCTGCATTTTGAAGCCGCCCCGTTTTTCTAGCACGGCTATAAGCATTACCATTCTGTTGTAATCCATGCCGTTGGCGGTACGGCGTGGGGTACCGAAGTTGGTGTAGCTTACCAGGCCCTGGACTTCCATAAGAAGAGGCCGGGAACCCTCCATGCTGCATGTTACTACAGAGCCGGGGACATCTATAGGCCGCCCTGCCAGCATATAAGCGGAAGGGTCGGCAATTCCTGTGAGTCCCGTTTCACCCATTTCGAATACACCGATTTCCTGTGTGGAACCAAAGCGGTTTTTTACCCCTCGTATCATGCGGTGGGCGTCTTTGCCATCACCTTCGAAATAGAGCACAGTATCCACCATATGCTCAAGGACTCTAGGCCCGGCAAGTGAGCCTTCTTTTGTTACGTGGCCTACAAGCAGGACTGCCGTAGACTGCTGCTTAGCAAGGTATGTAAAAAAGGCGGTACATTCACGGACTTGGGTAACACTGCCGGGGAGGGATGATAGCTCACTAAGGCGCATGGTTTGAATTGAGTCGATTAGCAGCAGAGAGGGCTGTATTTCTTCCACGGCGGCTTGGATATTGCTCATATCTGTTTCTGCAAGTAAATAACAGCCAGGGACATTAACTCCCAACCTGTCGGCGCGCATTTTGATTTGGCTGGCACTTTCTTCTCCGGTTACGTACAGGATGGAAAATTCTTCGCTGGCCATATGGCGGCATATTTGCAAAAGGAGCGTGGATTTACCGATTCCCGGGTCTCCCCCAAGCAAAAGAAGGCTACCGGGTACAAGCCCACCTCCCAGAACTCGGTCAAGCTCTGGGATTTTTGTAGGTTTGCGTCCGGCACCTCCGAATGTATCATCTGCGGGAACATCTCTTAAAAGAATCGGAGATGGGGTGGAATCATCAGGTATTATTGCGCTCATACGAGGTGGTTTTGGTCCTTCCGGCCGTATTACTTTTTCCTCTAAGGTGCTGTAATTACGGCAGGATGGACAGATGCCCAGCCACTTTGACTGCTCGTGACCGCAGGCATTGCATACATATAGGGTTTTAGTCTTCGACATACAGCACCTCAATATCCTAAACTCGTCATTGCGAGCAAAGCGAAGCAACCCAGAGCTCCCTAGATTGCTTCGCTTTGCTCGCAATGACAATGCAAGGTTTGCTTATTTTGTATTTTCCATGCTCTCATATTTACGTACTTTTTTTGTTAGTTTAACCGTGATGGGTAATGCCAGCCATTCATAGCCCCATTTTAAGATTACACTTACCAGAATCATTTCCCCGATTGTGCTCCAGGGCAGGTTTATAACAAAGGCAATCAATGTAAAAATGCTTGAATCAATGATATGGCCTATTATCGACGATGCCATTGCCCGGAACTTAAATCCTGTAATATCCGTATGCTTACTCTTAAGATGGGCGAAAATTCTATCGTTAACAAACTTGCCTATAGTAAAGGCGGTCAAGCTTGCCAGAACAATCCGCCAGGTACTACCTACGGCAGTTACAAAGTAAATCCCGTCATACCAAACCGGCTGGGGCAGCATAATGCTTAACTGTATAAGCCCCGCCATAAGCGCGTTGAGGCCCAAACTCAGCCATGCAGCCCGCCGCGCCATTTTGTACCCATATACTTCGGCAATCACAGACGCCAAGATATATGTTATGGGAAATGTCAAAATCCCGGCACTGGCACTCCATCGCCAAACTACCAACATATGGCTTGCCAAAATATTGGCAATCAACAAGCTTGCCGCGTAAATCGCGACTAGGTACACTAACAATGGTTTCGGTTTGCCGTTTTCTAGGTTTCGGTTATCCATTGTCACATTCCTCCTATTCAATTGTGTTGAGGCGAACGACCTTTCGGTTGCGCAATCCTCTATTTTACGGGCATACTATAGTGATTTCAAATGAGAGTGGCGATTTTTGTCACTCTCATTTGAAACACTTTCTGAAAATATAGTAATTTCAGCCCGGCACTTTGGATTGAAATTACTATAAAGGTATAGATATGTCAAATTGTATGATTTGGGGCTGTCACGTTAAGAAGTAATAAAAAGCCCGTCATCCCGGGCTTGCCCCGGGATCCCCTTAGTCTTTCGACAATGATAGTGGGATCCCGGATTAAATCCGGGATGACGAGCCTTGAAATTACGGCATTCTTAACGTGACAGCCCCACCATAGTCAAAGGGAAGAAGGGAGTGCGTGGGGTGCATAAGCCGCCCCATTCGATAGTATGGAGAAAATATATGTAATCGCGGGGCCCACGGCCAGCGGAAAAACAGCCGTTGCCATTGCTCTGGCAAAGGAGATCGGTGGGGAAGTAGTATCTGCCGACTCAATGCAGGTATATAAAGGCATGGATATTGGTACCGCAAAGCCGAGTATGGCAGAGCGGGAGGGTATTCCACATCATATGATTGATGTTGTTGCACCGGATGTGGCATATTCCGCTGCGCTTTATCAGCAGCAGGCTCGAGCTGCCATTTCAGATGTGCAGAGTAGGGGATACCCGATATTATGCGGCGGCACAGGCTTTTATATTAATGGGGTGCTGAGGGATATAGACTTTGCAAAAGATACCGACCCATATTCGGAAATCTATGAAAACCTCGCCGCGGCTGAAGGCTCTGCTCATCTGCACAGCATGTTACAGCAGGTAGACCCAGTAGCAGCCGAAGCCATTCATCCCAATAATGTAAAACGAGTTATACGGGCATTGAGCTATAATCGGGAGACAGGGGAGTTGTTTTCCCTGTACAACGAAACCCAAAAAAAGCAATCGGATGTATACCAAGCTGTTGTCTGTGTCTTGAGCATGGAAAGGTCTATTTTGTATGAACGTATAAACCAGCGAGTTGAGGCTATGTTTGATGCAGGGCTGGAAAAGGAGGTTGCCGGGCTTTTATCCCAAGGCTGCAACCCTGGAATGGTGTCAATGCAGGGGATTGGATATAAGGAAACAATCCAATACTTACAAGGCAATATTGCCCGTGCTCAAGCCATTGAATCAATACAGCAAAACACCCGCCATTATGCCAAGCGACAAATGACATGGTTTAGGAATCAAAATCCGGATGCAGTGGTAATTAGGGTTAATGGGAAATCACCAGGAGACATTGCCCGGGAAATAAAAATGTATTATTAACATCTTTGGACAATCCTATGTAATATAATGTATAATTACGTTGTAGGGAAAATATACTTTCCATGTATTGTAGCCGCGCAAAGCGCGGCCCCGTAGGAAGCGGAGCGGGGGTATCCCCCGCGTAGCGGCGGGGTATGGGGCAGTGCCCCATTTAGAAGGAGGGATTAAGATGATTCAATCAAGGCAGGAAATTAAGGCAACAGCAAAATCGGCAATGAAAGCTCAATGGGGCACAAGTATTGGTACGCTTCTTTTATTTGCTTTAATCAGCATAATTGTAGTTATGCTTGCAACACCTTTTTTGATTGCATTTATTAGTAATCAATCACTTGCCTCGATGAATTTATATTATCTGATAATAATAGCATTAGCTATCTTTATCCTATCTCCCTTAACCGTAAATGTTAATGGGATTTTCACTAAAATTTATAGATGCGAGCCCACAAGGGTAGGGGATATGGTCTCTAATTTCCCCGTCAACTATCTCCGCAAAGTTGGCGGGATGGCATGGATGGCTTTATTTACTTTCCTATGGACGCTGCTACTTTTTATCCCGGGAATCATAAAAGGGATTTCATATTCCATGACCCCGTATATTCTTGCTGATTGCCCCAATGTAACCGCAAAAGAAGCTCTTAAACTTTCTATGCGTATGACGGATGGGCATAAGGCGAAGCTCTTTGTTTTGGGCCTGAGCTTTATCGGATGGTTTTTATTAAGCTCTTTTACTTTTGGGATTTTGGCTATCGTATTTGTAAACCCCTATATGTCCACATCCTTTGCCGGTTATTATGTAGAGTTGAAGCAAAATGCTCTTGCTACCGGTTATATTAGCGAGGCTGAGTTAGCGTAATGGGTACGACAGTTGGGCAATTACTGACGGAATTAGAAAAACCCGAAAACGAAGACCAAATCAAGCACCTAGCTCATCTTGAGAATCTCAGTAATTTGGATGAGCTAAAACAAATGAGAGGTGTCGGCGGTCTATTTTCGAAACTAATCCTTAGATTTACGAAAAAACACATGGAGGCGTTTGTTGCGCTGTCAAAATGCAAAACCACCGCCGATGTTACCGCGTTCAAGCAGACCCAATACTATGACAAAATCAAGTCATCTGAAGTAGGGAAGAATATAGATTTAAGTGATTTGGCAAGGCTGGAAGAATTGCAGAATATCGGGCAGCATCTGGATTAGAACGGCCTCTTGTCGAAGTATCCTTTTTCTTTCCAATTATCATAGGGGAAGTTGCCGGCCCCGATATATCGCTTCATAATTATGTGTTTGACTATTGTGTAATAGACGACCGTATAAATATACGGGCGTCTTTTTTTTGCTCTGTAGAATTTTTGAGCGGCTCGCTGCAGTGATTTTTCGTACCTGGTCTGTTTTGCTTTGGGCATCTTGTCCCATTTATTTGTAAACATCCTTAAACCCAGGGAATAGACGCGATTTACACCGCAGTGTTTGAGAAAATTACTAATTGGCTTTATTGCAGCAGTGGACCCAGCCCCGGTGGTAATAATAAAGGCCTTTTTCTCAAACATTTCTTCCCGAGGGGCGACATTGAGGACCAGAAAATCAATGTAATCGAAAAGGGTTTTCATTGCGGCAGGCATACAACAGGCCCCATAGTGGGGAGTTGCAAAAACCAACGCATCCGCAGCGAGGATTGCATCAACAATGGGGTCTACATATTGTGAATGGGGACATTTTTTGCCTATGAAGCAAAGGGTGCAACCACTGCAAAACACAGGTAGAGCATCGGGTAGGAAAAAGTCTGTAATGCAAACATCACCAGTCTTTTCTAACTCGTCAAGGAAAATGCGTGTAGCCTTGTAGGTGTTACCCTTATGTGGGCTACCATGGAAAACGGTAATTTTCATAGAAACACCATCCTTGATTTGCCCCCTTTAGAAACCCACAAAACAAGCTGATGTCAAGTTGTTTTGTGGATTTCCGAAAAGGTCTATTATTTCCTGCCAGAGTAGGGGACAGGTGTAAGGAGCTGGAGGCCTTTATCTCAAATCAAATTCCCGTTTGAGTAAGGAGTAAACCATCTCATCACAATAAACCCCGTCCGACATACGTACATCCCGCAGCCGAGCTTCTTCTACCATGCCGACTCGTTTTAGTAGGGCAATGCTTTCCTTGTTATTGCTGTTGGTAAAGGCCACAAGGCGGTTTATTTTAAAATGAGTAAATGCATAGGGAATAATCGCCTGCAAAGCCTCGGTTGCATAGCCTTTCCCCCAATATTCTTTTAAGAAGTGATATCCAAACTCCCATTCAAGAGTCCGTTCCCAATTACATCGGACATGAACCTCTCCGATGTTTATGCCATCGAGCTTGATAATCCAACGAATGCCGCCTTTGCCCGGTAGGCAGCCTTCTTTTTCGATAAACCACTCACAATCTTTGGTTACATCGGCAGGGGTTTCTTGCATTTGAGGGTCGTAAAAATAAGCCTCGGGGCGGGAAATAAGTTCCTGCATAAAACCGATATCGGTTTCATTGGATGGGTGTAGAATAAGTCGTTCTGTCTTGAGTAGGTGTGTCATGGGTATTGTAGTCCTTTCGTGAGTAGGTAATTATGGAGTGTTTTGTGGGATTGTACAGGACTCACTGACGGATTGCTATGTATATGTTGAGTATAATTGATTTTTCCAAGATTACATAACAGTATCCCCAAAGGTTAACTTTCGTCATGCACTACTATTCTACAACCTGTATTGTGATTGCACTTGGTAAAATTGCCGGGTCTGATTCGAGAACAATTGCGTAATACTTGATATCCACTATGGTTCCCAGTGAGATGTCTGCATATGAGATAGGCTCGCCATCCACGTCAAGTACAATGACAGAATCATTCCGCCTAATAAAATACCTGCCACCACTAGTGTGGGCACCAACTGGGGTTATGCTGTAAACGAAAAGCATTTCTTTATCACGTAACAGATAGAAATCCGGATAAAAATCCAACACCTCTGCTCGGAAGGTATGTATACCAATATTGGTGCTTCTACAGCCTGACATAAAAAGTAACGATAAAATAATTAACGCAACTATTAATTTCTTCATGAATATCCTCGCTTTCGATGTCCAAGGCAGCGAAGCAAGCCGCCCACCAGCAATAAAAACCCAACGAAACACACACCAAAACCCATCAATCCAACTTTTGCGCATAGCTGGACACGATTCCAAAACCCACCAATCCAACTTTTGCGCATAGTTGGACACGATTCCAAAACCCACCAATCCAACTTTTGCGCATAGTTGGACACGATTCCAAAACCCACCAATCCAACTTTT
>WQVF01000008.1 GCA_009781725.1 Defluviitaleaceae bacterium | reverse complement strand
TATTCCTCGTTTGTGGAGCGGCGCGATAGCTTGATTGTTTCAAAGTCACATACCATCCATAGGTCGGGGATTTCATTTTCTGGTAGGTGTGACATGTAATTACGCAATTGCTCAAAAGCCGCTTTAAGGTCTTTGCCCCGCGACTTCATTTCTATAGCTATTTGCCCTTTCCAAAGATAATCTATGTAGCCAGTGCGATTGCCAGATAGGGGAACTTTGTATTCAAAATCACCCAAAGTAACAGGGTCATCTACGCCAAATACATGCAGAAAATCCGTGGTAAATGATTGGGCTTCGGCTTCCTCGTTGCGCCCATCTTTCCATCGTTTGGAAAACGCTACTGCGTTGGATTGTATGCTATCCCATGTTAGCATGATGCACCCCTCGTAAATAAATGCAACACAACGTAAAAATCCGTATGACGACTTGCTTCGCGATTTTTCGTTCTGCTACCACAACTATAACAGGATGTAATTTCCAAAGCAATATAAATCACTATTCTACTAGTACACTTAGCGCAACTCATTTGAATATAACCTTGATAACACCCACCAAGTTGCATATAATAACATCAGCAACCAGCACAAACAAACAGCGAAGGGACATACGCCTATGAGCAAAGAGCCAAGGGGTAAAATACGAATCGACTACCTCCAGTTAATGGACTTGCGCATAGACTACGCATTTAAGCTGCTTTTTACAAAGGGCGACCCACGTTTGCTGATATCGTTACTAAACGCCATCTTTGCCAACAAAAAAATCAACCGTGTAATAAAATCTTTAACTATCAAAAACCCATATCTGGACAAGGAATCTGGCGAAGATAAACTGTCTATACTGGATATTAGGGCAGAGCTTAGTGACGGCACAGCCGTACTTGTGGAGATGCATTTGCACGGTCTTGGCGAATTAAAAGCCAAAACAATCCGCTCATGGGCAAGAGCCTTTGGTGAAGATTTGGAAGTTGGTAAAAGCTACACATCACAGCCGCCCACTATCACCATTGCGTTTACCAACGGCTCAATAAAGTCGCTAGAAAACAAGAAAACCATATACGAAGATACCAGCAAAATACACAGGCTTTGTATGATAATGGATTGTGAAGATTACACCGTATTCACAGATGCAATGGAACTACACTATATTGACATGAAGGCTTTCGCAAAAGCCATAAATGATGCCGACGGCATAACTAACGAGGACGGACTTTTTGCTAAGTGGCTTTCTGTAATAACCCAAAAAGAGATAAACAACAAGGCCATCATAGAAAATGCTTGCGAAGAGGAGGAGATTTTTATGGCAGTATCAGCACTTCAATTACAAAGCGAAGATAAATATACAAGGCAAGCCTACCAACGCAGAAAAGACGAGATTTATTTCTTCAATAAAGCTATGTATGAAAAGGAGCAAGCGGAACTTGAAATTGAGCAACTCCGCAAGGAAAACGAGGAACTTCGCGCCCAACTAGCCATGAAGTAAGAAGACATCTACAAAGATACAGTGAAAGCCCGACAAATGTGGATATTATAACTCCCACTTGTTCGGGCTTTTTCCATGCTCTTCGTGGTTATGTTTTGGTTTAACCTTATTTCAATTTGGCTATGCTTCATATGAGGTGATTTTCGGTGCAAACAAGTGACCAAGTCGTAGTAATCCAAGGCGACCCTACCAAGTGGTACAGCCAAGCCGTTTTTATTATGAACCCAAACCCCATAGCGGAGCATCCTCCTGTGGACTTTGTTTCGGAAGCAGAGAAAATTATTTTTTCCTATGTTGCCAAAAAACGTAAATTTGCCAAGGACAGTATCCCTGCATACTTGGATTATACGCCACCGGTGATTATTCCATCTTCGAGTAGTCAACCGATATTGATAGATAACATCGAGAAAAAGCGATTCTGGCAGACACCCCTATTTTACGTTGTGACAGTTGGAGCTTGCTTTGCAATGGCAGCGATTATTGCGTTGGGGTGGCTGCGCTAAGGATTTCACGTACTTCGTCCCCATCCAAAGTTTCGTTCTCAAGCAAGCCCTCTACCAAAGCTTCCATAGCTGGGTAGTTTTCTTTTAGTAGAACTCTCGTTTCATCGTACAAGCGATTAATTAAATCCGCGCATTCTTTATTAATGTTCTGGTCATCTTTTAGTGCCAGCCTATCTAGTAGGCCCTCCCCCATCCCAAACTTAGCCACATATTGCAAGGCAGTTTGGGTGGCTTTTTCTATATCATTGGAGGCACCTGTGGTTACTCCGTCAATGCCAAAATGCAACTCCTCTGCGGCACGACCTGCCAGGTTTATCATTATTTGCTCCTCCAGCTCTCTTTTGGTCCAGTACATACGTTCTGCAGGGATATTAGCACAAAATCCCCCTGCCCCTCCTGCCGAGGGGATTATCGTAACCTTGGCTACGCGGTTTTCTGGGTTTAACAATGTTGCGGCCAAAGCGTGGCCTGATTCATGCCAAGCAGTAACTGCCCGCTCTTTTTGTCGGATGCCGCTTCGGTCCTTTTTTTCACTGCCTGCAAGAGCAGTATAGTAGGCTGTGGAAATATCTTCAGGCTCTATGTTTCCCCCACCCCGCTTTGCCGCGTTTATCGCCGCGTCATTGAGCAGCCCTTCCAACATTGCCCCGCTGAAAAACACCGTATCTACTGCCAATTTTTCCATATTTGTCATTTTTGACAAAGGCTTATTTTTTGCGTGAAGGGCAAGGATTTGCTTCCTTGCAGCAAGATCTGGCAGTCCAACTTCCACCCGCCGGTCAAAGCGGCCTGGCCGCATAAGTGCCTCATCCAAAGTATCCGGGCGATTAGTCGCGGCGATTACCACGATTCCCGCACCATCGGAAAATCCCTGCATCTCCGTAAGCAAGGCATTAAGAGTCTGCTCACGCTCATCATTGCCGCTTAAGCCATCACTGCGCTTTTTGCCCAAGGCATCAATTTCATCTATGAAAATTACGCCGCCCCCTGCATCCCGAGCTTTTTTAAACAGCTCACGTACACGGGCTGCCCCTACTCCAACATACATCTGTACAAAATCCGACCCGCTTACGGCATAAAAGGGCACCCCAGCCTCACCGGCCATTGCTTTGGCCATTAAAGTCTTGCCCGTACCAGGCTTACCGTGAAGGAGTATCCCTTTGGGCATTCTGGCACCATAGGCCTTGTATTTCTCAGGGTCGCGGAGGTAATCCACGATATCATTTACGCTTTCCTTGGCTTCGATGTTTCCCGCTATATCGTTAAAGTCGTATCGTTTCCCTTCCGCTTCAAGATTCACAGCCACAACATCAAAACCGCTTGCGACTTTCACTTTGGCATAACGGCGGTGCAGCATCATAACTATCATTGCGATAAGTACTAAAAAAAATCCCAATCGAAGAAAACCGTCCCAGGCAGGAACCGCTTCCGATACTTCAAGGACATTCAAATACATATGTACAATTTTCATCTTCATCCCCTCCGGAGATATTATAAACCCCGGCAGGAGACAAAACCTAATGCAAGTTATGTCATGGAGAAAGATGTCACTCTCGCCCTCGCCGCCTCAACACCGCCACCATACCAAGCCCAACGATTACCCCGCCAATCAATCCCCCAAGATGACCAAAATTATCGACCCCAGGGGTCATAAAGCCCATTGCAATCCCCACCCCGATAAACACAACAAGGGAATACCAATTCATAAGCTCCACAGCCCGCCCAGTCATACGGGTATAAATAAAAATAGCACCAATAAGCCCATAGATAGCACCGGAAGCCCCTGCGGCATAACCCCTGGTAAAATATAAACTAAAAAGTGACCCAAGAAGCCCGGACACAACATATATTATTGTAAAGGCCAATCGCCCAAAGTACCGCTCTATCCGAACACCAAAAATAAGGAGCCCCAAAACATTGGCAAAAAAATGTCCCGCACCAAAATGTACAAACATAGCGGTAAAAAGCCGCCACCACTCACCATAGTCAAGAATATTAGTGGGTAAAATCGCGCCAAACCGCAGTGGCACCCTCATATCCGCAGGATACCCCGCCATATACATAAGCACCAAGATAACCACATTGATTCCCACAATCAAAAATGTAAGAAGAGGTACACGATGCACAGGTTCCAGATTTGTCATGGAATATCCTCTGCCCGGGGAGAATCCTCTAGGCTCATCATTACCGGTAGTTAGTACATCCCCAGTTGCTCCTACCCGCGCCTTTTCTATCAAGCCCCGGATACCAAAGAGCTGTGCGGGCTGATTTTTGGAAACGGTAACAGCCCCACTGGATAAATCCTGGTACCAAAATACTGAGTACACCGGCTGCCCAATATAGTCTTCGAATCCGTCAGGCGTAGCACCATGCCATGGAGGGGGGCCTTCTCCTGTAAGGATGTATATAATCGCCACATTTTGCACCCGATCCAATAAGCCCTGTGCCCATTTTCGATGATCTGCATCCCTGGCAACAACATCCTGCCAATTGAGCCGGGTGGTATCCACTACATGGAAACATATAAGAGTAGCCATCTCCATCTTTTGAAACGCCAGATATGCGGCATCATCTACAATTGTACCCATAGACGGCACCCCGGATGCTCCAAGGCAGTAATCCAATCGATACCCCTGGGACGAGGCTAGTGACGCTAAACTATGACTAAAGCTGTAAAACATAGCTATCTCCATTCGTTATGTGCTATACTTCAAGTATACCATTAAATTACAAAGCATGTATAAAGTGAGGAATTCATATGCTAAGAGAAATTGCAAGCGGTGTAAAGACCCAAATCGGCAATACAGTACTAAATCGCGAAAATATGACTGACCTATGCCTAGCGGCGTTTTTTGCGGGAGGGCACATACTGTTAGATGGGCCGACGGGCCTTGGGAAAACCATATGGGCCGAAGCCTTGGCCCAGGCACTAGGACTTACCTTCAAATATGAACGGTTTATACCGGACGACCCAACGGAACCAGCCTTTGCTCAAGTATATATGGCGAAGGAACTAGCAGACGCCCCACCCAAGATTATTAATACTATGACCAAAGCCATGGAAGACCCACATGAGCTATTATTTATTATTGCCACAATGGAAGAAGAGCAAAATCTGCATCCATCTCTAAATGACCGCTTTATGTTAAGCCTGCCCATACCCTATCCAGGCATAACAGCAGAGAAACAGTTACTTCAAATCCACCACGAGACAAAACCCGATAATGACCCCAGCTTCCCTGTATGCAATCCAGAAGCAATTTCTCAAGCCAAAGCTGAAGCAGCCAGTATAATGGTAGAAGAACCAATTTTCAACTATATAATCAGCATAACAGAAACCACTAGGCGGGTAAGTGCTGTAGCAACAGGTGCAAGCCCAAGAGGAAGCATTGCACTGCTAAAGGCAGCCAAAGCATACGGGGCAATCCAGGGCAGGGATTATGCAACCACAGACGATGTACGCACCATGGCCCTGCCAGTCCTTCGCCATAGATTAAAACTTAAGCCCGATGCAATCAAAGAAGGGGTGCAGCCTGACCAGATAATAGAAGGGATACTAGCTGGCAGAAAAACACCCTAACCCAAATGGAGGAAACGCGAAATATCGCCAATAAAAACCCAAAAAATGCGAGAGCATCTCAAAAATCCAAAGACCGCTTTACACCAAATCATCAAAACGAAAAAGTAATATTATAGGTGACGAAATTGCCCGTAATGGGCATTTAGGAGGGATATCATGAAAGTATTAGCCATCAACGGGAGCCCACGTCCTACAGGCAACACTGCCCATATGCTAAAGACCGTATTAGAAGTATGCGCAAAATCCGGCCACGAAACCGAGCTGTATCAGGCAGGAGGCCAAGAAGTCTACGGCTGCATGGGTTGCAGCTATTGCATGACTAACAAGGGTCAATGTATGCAAGGAGGCTGGGTCAACGAACTATATGTTAAAATGAAAGAAGCCGACGCAATAGTAATCGGCTCCCCCACCTACTTCTCAGACCTAACCCCAGAAACCAAAGCCCTGATAGACCGCACCGGAGTAATGTCCCGTAAGGATGGCAATGCCTTTAGCCGTAAAATAGGCGCGGCAGTAACGGCGGTGAGGCGCGCCGGAGGTATCCATACTCTGGATAGCATCAATCATATGTTTCAGATATGCGATATGATTATCCCTGGGAGCAGTTATTGGAATATGAGCCTAAGCCGGGAGCTAGGGGATTATGCCAAAGATGCGGAAGGGATTAGGACTATGGAGCGACTTGGGGAGAATATTGCTTGGTTGCTTGGGATGATAGAAAAGGATACGGGTGAAATCGTGTAGGAGCTCCGGATTAGTGCCACTGGCAAAGGAGTGGTTAATTCAATGAAAACATGTAAAGTAACAATGATATGGGACGATGGTGTCTGGATTGCGGAATCTGATGATGAGCTTGGAATTGTCTTTGAATAGAGTTCATTTGACAATCTCATGAAGCGTGTACAAATGGCAGCACCAGAAATGCTTGAGTTAAATTGCGGCTACACAGGTGATTTTCAAATCCATTTTGAAGAGCGTATGGTTATGGCAAAGGCAGCAGTGTAATGGCAGACTATACCCTGTTAAGAGGGCGTTATTGCAAGAAGGTTGTCATTTCGTCAGATATGGAAAAGGTGACCATAAAATATGGTACTCACCGATAACTGAACGCAATATTGTACTGGATGGAAGTAGAACATAACCGAGTTGTCTCGTTAAGCATTTTTCTGATAAATATGCACCACATTGTCATTGCGAGGAGCAAAGCGACGAAGCAACCCAAGCTTGGATTGCGTCGCTACGCTCGCAACGACGGTTGTTCTGCATAGATATTCATGGTTTCTGCTTAACAAAACAGCCCGGTTTTGCGTTGATTTTGATACAATGCGCTTGCGTATCAAAGTCAATAGCAAAACACCCCCTTTCTTTTGCACATAGCTATAGCGAATTAAATGAGAAACAGTCCTGACCGAGCCGAAAATCGCGAACGCGTCAACGCGTTTTCGGCGACAGGCAGGACTGATTCCGAATTAATTCGCTATATATGCCAGACCTGATAATCTCGCATGTATCTACGTTGAAATTATTCTTTTATTTCGTTAGATTGCCCTGGCAATTTTTTGTCTGCTGATTGTGTGCCTCCACTTCTCCTTTAACAGCCTCAAGACGTTCCTTGAAGTCAGACTTGGCATATGTGGCTAGATGAGCCAGCTTTTTCATTTCTTCAAGCTCATACTTGGCAATTACCCCAATAAACATATCAGCTTTGCCGTTTACATCATAATCATCAAAACAGGCATAGTAGACATCTCGGTCCTTAAACTTTATATCTACAGGTGCATATCCTGCTCTCATTAGCTCAAGATTTAGGATTAACCGACCACTTCTTCCATTTCCATCTATAAAGGGATGTATTCGCTCAAACCTAATATGGAAATCGGATATTTTCTCAATTGGATGTCGATTATCCGTATTATAACTATCCATCAACTCACCCATTAATATAGGGACCTGTTCTGGAGGTGGCGGCATATACGATGAACCTAGAATTTCTACAGGATATTGTCTAAACTGCCCACGGTTTTTTGCGTCATTCATCAAAACTAATGAATGTATGTCTCTAACGGCTTTTAGAGAAAAAGGGACATCATCTTTCACCATATCTACTACATAAATAAAGGCATCTTTATGCCCAATGGCTTCCAGGTGATCCTTAACAGGTTTTTTGTCAATTGTAACACCTTCTAATATTACTGTTGCCGTCTCACGCAAAGTTAGTGAGTTACCTTCAATTGCGTTAGAATTGTAGGTGTTTTCCACCATAAACTGCTCAAGTCTTTTCTTTGTAACAGCCTCGTCTATCTTTGGAGCACTAGCATAAACAGCCTTGAGTGCATCAATTTCCTGCAATATATCCCTTATGTTCATGTGCTTGCTCCTTTTCTTACCCATGGCAATTGAAACTAACTATGTTACCTATATTTGGTTTTAATTATACTACTGCATCTATCATTGTAAATAACCTTTTTTCTACCACATGTTCTACCATTTTTTATTTTAAGTGAACATGCATACCTTTAACACAATAAAAATTTGAACAATATAAAACGCTTATAACCACTGATATATCAGCATCTATAAGCGTTTATTGTACTCAATATTTCTCCATCACTTACATAGGATACTTATTCCTTAGACTAGCGCGTATGCTAACTCCGCCACAAGTGCGCTCTTAATACTCGGCTCTGGATATGACTTCATCCTGCAATGTTCTAGATAGACGCACAAAATGGTCTGAGTACCCCCCTACCCTTACAATTAAATCCGGGTATTGCTCCGGGTTGGCTTGTGCCTTTTTTAGCGTCTCAGTATCGCAGACATTGATTTGCAGCTGCATACCCCCTTGTGCGAAGAAGCTTTGTATCAGAGCAGATAAACCTTGCCTTGCTGCAGGGTTATTAACAAGCCTAGGCATAAACCGCATGTTAAGTACAGTGCTTGTTAGCAAATAATCCGCAACAGGCAGCTTGAGCATGGAATTCATTAGGGCTGTAGGGCCTTCTTTACTGCTACCTTGACTTGCACCGGCAGAGTCAGCCAATACCTCACCTGCTCCACGGCCATCTGGGGTAGCACCTGTTACCGTGCCGCAATATTCATGTGATACGAAAATTACCTCTCCCGGTACATATATCCCACCATAAGGTCCCGGTTCGCGGTTTAATCTTTCATATAGAAATTGCGTGATTCCCCTTCTTATCATATCTACATCCTCATAATCATTGCCAAATTTTGGCAATGAACGAAGATATCCTCGCAGTTCTTCTCCTTCCGGCGTTTCCCAGTTCGAACGCAATGCCTCCACTAGTTGAGCAAAATTAACGCATTCCTCGTTAAAAACGGCCTTTTTGACTGCATATAGACTGTCGGCGGCATTTGTAATCCCAATAAGCTCCAACTGTACATTATTAAACTCAGCACCACCTTTCAGATAGCTCAAGCCTTTCTCTAAACATCCCCGGGTAAACAGTGAACGCAGGACGTATCCTTCTTTGCTGGCCCTATAGGGCAGCTCTTTGTTATGGATACTAACTTGCAACTTACAGGCATATTCTAACTGGACCATGAAAGCATCATGAAATTCATCAAAAGTTGCAAACTCTGCACCGGTATGAGGGCCTGCCTGTTGCTTTGTATGAGGGTCATATCCGTCATAGAGTGTCATTTCAAAGATTTTTGCCACATTCATAAGGCCGATATCATTGGCAAAATTGGACCGCCCCGGAATCATCACCTGAGAGCAGCCGGCAAAGCAATATCCCTCTGCAATTTTTCTCGGAATCCCAGAACGAGTCAAGCTTTCTGCATAAATTTCATCATTGTAAAGTGCAGGCAGGCCAATGCCTGTTCCTATTGAGTTAAGTGCCGCCGCCATTATATTACCCGGGACATCATGAGTAATACGCAGACAAAGATTGGGACCCTGGAGGCCTAATTCGTGAGTCACTTCCAGACATAGCAATGTAAGGTCTGTGTATTTACCGCCAATCGTCATATTTTGGATTTGATAGGCGTCTTCTATTCGTAGCCAAAAATCCACCAAGAGTGCCTTTGCCCAATCCCGGTTTTTCTCCTTTTCGTAAGAAGTCAACAGATAGGAGTCAAAACGGCCAAAAGAGTCGGAGTTATCCAAGTAATGAAGAATCCACACCAGTTGCAAGGCCTGGTGGAAATTTTCGGGAGGGTTAGATGCTATATAACCCAGGTTTCCTGGGATATCGCTGTTGTAACCATGTATTTTAGACGCTGCGTCCGCAAGTCTTAAAATAAATGACGAAACCCCTTCCAAGGTTATACACAAGGCTTTATAAAAGTCCTGTTTATCTGCATGCATTTTAGCATAGCGGTCAATTTCTATCTGGTACCCGGCAAGTCCTATTTTTAGTATGCGCTCAAAATCTAGTACAGCATGCCCCCCAAACCATGTTGATGTAGAGGCGCAGGCATTAATGGAGGCCATTTCTTCCGGTGTATAAATCGTGGGATCCGCTCCTTTGTAAGCACGCACTCTAACTGCCTCAAGCTCTTCTGGCTCTATGCCGTGATTGGGCAAATCATGTACAAACGTGCCGCCGCCATAGTGAAAGCCCACTGCCTCGTTGGCATGTATCCTGCCAAGGATTAGCTCCTCTGGGTAGATTTCCAATGGGGCGTTGTTCCAAAATGCGCAAAGGGCATATGCCTCTCTTACGATTGGAGATTCATCCTTATGAGCCAGATATGCGTCAAGATAATATCTTGTAGGCTGCGCAGGCAGACGGTTTGCCCTACGGGTTTGGTACTGAGTCTTGCGCTTTTGTATGTCCATTTTGCCTCCTCTAAGAGTTTGCCGAAGTATAGCACCCCGTCAATTTTAAGGAAACAAGCGATATGTAAGCCATAATGACATCAAAACCCCTGAAAAATTTGCAATCAACGCACCCGCCAATGTGAAACGGGTTTTTGTAATCTTCACGCTTAAAAAATAAATGCTCATTGTATAAAACACCGTCTCTGTACTGCTCATCATGACCGACACAAACCGGCCTATAAACGAATCTGGGCCGTATCGTTCAAATATATCCAGCAACAACCCTGTAGCGGCAGATGAGGAAACAAGACGCATAAGGGTAAGGGGCACAGCTTCTGTAGGATAGCCCATTTGGTCTGTTACCGGAGAAATAAGGTTGCCCAACAGCTCTAACGCTCCAGAAGCACGCAGCATTCCCACCGCAACCATGAGGCCGATAATAGTGGGTGCAATAGTCATAACCGTGCCAAAGCCATCCTTCGCCCCAGAGATGAAATGGTCATAAACTGGGGTCTTTTTCATGAAGGCAAAGAGTAATATACCGAAGAATGTCAGTGGTACGATTAAGTCTGATAAAAATAATAGCCAGCTCATAAGTTAAACCGCTCCAATACCTTACAAAACGCCACCGCTATAACAGTCGTTGCCATGGTAATAATCAACCCCGGCCCTATTATTTCCGACGGGTTTGCCGAGCCGTACTGTGTCCTGTAAGCCACGACGCTAATGGTTACCAATTGAAGGCTAGACATATTTATTACCATAAACATCCGCATAGATTTCGTAGCTGTGTCTTTAGAAGGATTATCCTTCTGAAGTGCCTTCATTGCCATAATACCGCTGGGAGTAGCAGCCCAGCCCAACCCCAGAATGTTTGCTATGAAATTGGTGGCGATTGGCTCATGAGCAGGATGGTTGCGACCGAGTTCCGGAAACAGATATCTAAGTGTTGGCTTGAGTTTGCGAGATAGGGTTTTAACCATGCCTGCTCTGTCAGCCACAGTCAAAAGTCCTGTCCACATACTAAGCACCCCAAGAATTGTGATGCATAGCATAACTGCCTCCCGAGCAGATTCGATTGCGGCATTAGTAAGAGCGGGGATATTCCCTGTAAAGGCCGCAACAACAATTGCAAGCAATATCATGCCGCCCCATATGTAATTAAGTATTGGAATCACCTACCTAGCTTGTATTTATTTGCATCCACTCACCGATGACAAGGTGAGACATTGTTGGTTTTCACTGACTATACAGCTTATTCTAAACTCAGAAACTACATTCCCATATGCTTATATATCGACAGCAGAAAAATATATTTTCCCATAACTTGCATTTTTTGACAAACATGGTATACTAAGGCTCCGCTTCTCTTTCAGGAAATATTATTGGCATATTTCCCAGAGAGCACACTACTATGCGCAAAGGCGCGGAAGGAGATTAACATGAAAGCTACAGGTATCGTAAGAAGGCTAGACGAGCTTGGCCGGGTAGTACTGCCCATAGAACTTAGAAAGGTCATGCACATAAAAGAGAGGGATGCACTGGAGGTCTTCGTCAACGAGGATAGTATAATCCTCAAAAAGTATGAGCCAGCATGTATTTTCACAGACGAGTCCGACACACTTATTGAGTATAAGGGACGTAAAGTGTCAAAGAAGGCCATTGCTGAGCTGGCTGAGCTAGCCGGATTAGTGTAGACAGGCAAACAATTTAACTGTCATTGCAAGGAGCAAAGCGAGGCCTCAATCCAGAATTTACACTGGTTCAGGATCACCTCGCTTTGCTCACAATGACAATTGTTTTTAACGAATGCCTTTACGGGTGCCCCCTAAATACCTAAATAATGCACCCCTCACCAGAAAAAGCCTCTTTACATCCGCCTACCCACCTATTATACTGATTGAAACAGTCTGAAATACTGGAAAACTACATACATGAAAATCCGGGGGGAAGGTAATGAGAATAGAAAAAATTAGCGATACCCAAATGAAGTTTATATTAAGGCAAACTGATTTGGATGAACGAGATATAAAAATCAATGAGCTTAGCCATGGGTCGGACAAAACCCAGCAATTGTTTAGGGAGATGGTTCGTTTGGCCCAAGACGAAGGCCCTACCCCGGCTGAAAATGCCCCTTATTTAATCGAGGCCTCCCGGATAGGGGTAGACTGCCTTGCTGTCGTGGTAACTAAAATCGACCCAGAGGAAATGGAGAAGCGCATTAGTTTGGTACCTGCTGCAAAAGAACGATGCAAGTTCAAAAAGAGCAGCTTCATAGACCAAACTGATTGCCCAAGTGGTGATAGCCATTCTATTTTCTCTTTTGATGATTTAGATTTAGCCGCCATTGCTGCCGATGCAATCAATCTGATTTTTCATGGAGAAAGCGAATTATATAAACTTGGCAATCTATACTTCCTATGGCTTATAAATGAAACTGAGGATGACCGCACTACATCAGACCTGGAATCAATCTTAATGGAGTTTGGTCAAAAGCATATATCTGGTGAGTTAAGCAAACAGTATCTAGCCGAGCATGGTGAAGCTATAATAAGCAAAGATGCAGTAAGCAAGTTATGTCAGTATGCAACATGCTCTTAAGATATCACGATAACAGCTTCAATTGGAAGGAAATACTAATGAGCAAGAAAAATGATTTACGCAAATCTGTAGATTTTTTACAATCGAAAATAGGCACTGCCCCGGAGGCTTTAATCGTATTGGGATCCGGTTTAGGCGAAGTGGCCGAGGAGCTTGAATCCAAAGTCTGTATTCCCTACAAGGAAATACCGCATTTTGGCATCTCAACAGCACCCGGTCATGCTGGGAAACTGTATGCTGGGAAGCTAAACGGAAAAAATGTGCTATGTATGCAAGGCAGACTCCATATTTATGAGGGCTACAGTCCTGAGGAGGCCTCATACCCTGTAAGAGTAGCTTCGATGCTAGGCGCAAGCCGTCTTGTGTTAACTTGTGCCTGTGGGGGAGTAAACATTGATTATTCCGTCGGGGAATTGATTATGTTAAAGGATTACATAAACATGACCCATACCGGCCCCTTGGTAGGGATGGATGTATCCGATTTCGATACCAGATTTATAGATATGTCCTTTTCTTTTGATAGGGATTATATAACATTAGCCAGGTCCGAAGCACGAAAGCTAGGCATTTCTCTCGGGACAGGAGTATATTTTTACATGCCCGGCCCTCAATTGGAAACCCCTGCAGAAATACGGGCCATACGCAATCTAGGTGGGGACTTAGTCGGTATGAGTGTTGTACATGAAGTAATAATGGCCAGACGACTAGGAATGCGGGTAGCAGGCTTTGCCCTGGTAACCAACATGGCTGCCGGAATATTGGATATTCCCTTATCTGAAGAGGAGATTTTCACAGAAGGACGCAAGGCAAGAGAAGTTTTCGGCAGATTGCTAGCGGCTTTTGTAGGGAATATGAATTGAACACTTCCAACTATTATATATCAAAAGGGGCCGTCTCGCTAAGCATTTTTATGAATAATTATGCCCCCCGTCAACCTAAAAGCGTTGTGGAGTGAAGCGACGAAGCAATCCAGGAAGCTTGCGCATTTCGGCATTCTTGGATTGCTTCGCTTCGCTCGCAATGACAGGCTTTACATAGATATTCATGGTTTTTGCTTTGCAGGACAGCCCCTTTTTGTGTTATTTACATATTTCGGATTTATTCATCGTCTAAAATTTCATTCAATCGCCGTTCACGATTATGCCGTTTTATAGCGATATTAAACTCAGCAGCTTCAGCCTTATGCTTTGTAGTAATAGTTATTATTCCTACAAAAGCCAATCCGGTCAGAACAACAGCACAAAAAATAACAAAGCCTGTTTGCAATGGACTGGTTACAGGATTTGGTCTTGTAACCGGGCATGAGGAGGGGGCCGGTGTGACGGTAGGGTATGGAGGGCAAGGTGTTGGAGTGGGATATGGCGGACATGGTGTGGGTGTAGCCGAGGGAGCAGTACTTGGAGCCGGGGTCGGTGTTGGGGATGGGCTAGCACTAGGAGCCGGAGTTGGAGTAGATGAAGGATTAGCAGGCTCAGGTGTTGGGGTCGGCTCTGGTGTGGGTGTAGGCGTATAATAATGGTTGTTCTCATAGTCATTGACATATTCATCATCGTAGACCGTGGCGACAGCTTGAGCAAAGGCTGAAAGCACATTACTATCAGGGATTTCTATGTAGGTATTACCCACTACATATGCTCCCCATACATATGAAGAGTCACCGGATCTTATCAAAATCCCTGGTCTTACAAATGACACTTCAGTATCAGTTCCAATCATGCCATTTTCATAGCGGCCATCCTCTATCCTAAAGGAAAAGGCGGCATCGGCGTCAACCCCATTAAGTCGATAGTAAAATGCAAAGACATCTGTCATATACCCTGAAACAGCACCCTGCCCCAGACTCAAGACATCAAAAGAAAACCCGGTGCGGCCATTTTGAATAAGCCAAGCAGCAGGTGTCTCAATAAAACCCAAAGTCAAAACAGAAAACGGGTCATTAGTGTCTGGCCCAAATACCGTATCCCCAGGAGATGCAATGTCTATGTAGTATGAGCTATGTACAGGGTTGATTGCATCATTGTCATAAGATATTACAATACCAAATAGATTAAAGCCAGCAGTCGATGTGGCCGACACTACCATTCGGTATATGTCGTTACCACCAGAAGAAGTCACAGCTTCATGCCGTATGCTAACCAGCGGCATGTCATAATCTATCGGATTCGCCCTTAACATCACAACAGAAATCATAATAATTAAGAAGCCAATAGGCAGTATCATCCATACTACCCTATTTCTTGCCAAGTTTATGCTGTTTTTCATGCAGAATCCCCATCCTGTTTATTTTACTAATTTTTATTACATATGTATTACAAATCCTAGGATAAAATAACATCAAGTCGGACTAAAGTCAATGCTCAAAACACAACAAAAAATCGCAAAAAAAGCCGTGGGGGTTTAAAACACCCACGGCTTTGTAAATTGTCTTACAATGTTTGTGCGAAATTCAACTTAGTGTCTGTAAGGCTCATCGGCGGTTACATACACATTATGCCATAAGCCGATTTCCCTTGCAATTGGCTCATCTGGAGCGAGACCAATAAACCACCCGCCTACACGATTGTTGACCGCTACAAGGCTGATACGCCAGTTGGTTGGGAAAGCAGGGATAAACTCTACCATCATATGCTGCCACTCATGGAAATGGCCTATAAGCCAGTCAAGATCCCATGCATCATCAGAGCCAAAGCCTACAAGATGATCACGAAGGGTTGGGTTTAGATATCTGGCGCGGTTATTGCTGGTGTCACCCCAGAGTACGTTGGGGTCTGGGTTTGCACCGGCACCCCATGCTGCTGTGGTTACGTCCCAATCCCAGTTATCGGCTTGGAAGATGTTAACTGTCTTTGCTGTCCAGTCTACCCAGTCGATGTAAACTTGAAGTCCAACATCTTCCCATGCTTGGGCATAGTGGGTTGCGACTGTTACTTGGCTTGGGTCATCTTGACCAGAGATTACGAAATGAAGAATAAGCTCGCTGCCATCTGGGAAGGTTCTCCAGCCATCATCGCCAACTGTAAAGCCCGCTTCGTCTAGTAGTTCCATTGCCAGCTCAGGATTGTATGGGAATCCTCTAAGAGTAGGATCAAGGAAGGTAGAATGGCCTGGAGGAATAAATGATGTTGCGGGGAAACGAAGACCATTAAATAAACCTTCTGTCAAAAGCTCCTCATTGCTGGCATATGCCATTGCACGACGAAGATTGGGGTTACCCATCCTTGCGGTTTCCATGTCATAAACTTCCAATTCGCCTGTTTCTGGATTCCAGTCACCCAGGTTGAAGGCTACCCAGTTGTAAGTGTTAGCAACATCACCAAGATACATAAAGTTGGTGGGGTTGGGCATATCGGGATAGTCTTGAAGAAGGAATGGTACAACATCAAGGTCACCGTTAAGCATCATAGAAGGAATCATGCTTGGATGTACGATTCTTGTAGTAACGCTGTCAAGATGAGGTCTACCAGCCCAGAAATTCTCGTTAGCTACGGCATAAACTGCTTCGCCGGCTACGATGTTCTGTACTACGAAGGGACCCCAACCAATTGGGTTTACACGGCTGCGCTCGTGACCAGGATGATCTTCTATAGGAATATCTCCAAATATATGCCTTGGATATGGTGTAGTCCAAATTCCAAAGTATAGGAGTGTGGGTGGGAACTCAGTAAAATGGAATTCCAAAATCATTTCACAATCGGAAAGCACAAGACCAGAAATGTAATCTGCGTCACCATTGTGATAGTCCATGATACCAACGATTCTTTGTTGGTTAAGTCCGAAACGTGTACCGCCAGCTAGTGGATACTCAGCATGAGCGATAACTTCGTGAGCAAACACCAAGTCGTTAAGGGTAAGGCGTACTCCGTCATGCCAGTAAATTTCATAATTGAGTGTTACTGTGATGACTTGTCTGTCACGGTCGACTTCATATGTTGCCGGACCTTGCTGACCCATCATCATGGTTGGAGTCATACGGATAAGGCCATCAGCAATACCTGTTGGGCCCATCAAATCAGCATCTACACCAGATGTCCAGAATACAGCGTTAAGTACGCCAGGAGCTGGATCGGATGAGTTGATACCCATGTTGATGTGTCCACCTTGGATACGCTGACCATCACTTCTGCCACCGGACATAAGAGGGAACCTTGCTTGAATTGCGTGCAATGCGGCCAGAGGATGGTCATCTTCTACCTGCTCTAGGATTTCGTCGATATCCAGACCCTCATACTCTTCTTCCTCGTCATTGTCGTCCACCGGGGGTGGTTCCGGCGTTGCTTGTTCTTCTACATCTGGTTCTACTGGTGTTTCCTCACCATTGCGGTTACACGCAGCCATAATCAAAAGGCCAACCAGTAAGAACGCTACTACAAGTAAAATTCTGCTTCTCTTCATGCTTTTCTCCTCGCTTTCTTAAACTCTTCTACGCCTTGCGTCTGCGGCACGATTAAGTGCCTGACCGACGTAATTTATGCATAACATCATCACTAGGACGAATAATGCCGCTGGTAACCACAGCCATGGGCGTAATTGCATATTAAGTGGGCTGGCTGCGGTAGCTATTAATGTGCCCAAAGAGGGCATATCAGGGGGAAGACCAAAACCAAGGAACGTAAGGCCGGTTTCAACACCCATGGTACCTGCTATGGCCAATGTAAGATTTACAACCATAAATGACAGTATATTGGGAACAACCTCTCGCACTATAATAACCGGATTTCGTGTCCCCAATGTCTTGGATGCCTTTACATAATCCATGGCACCTTGCTGCAGGGTTATCATACGGATGGTCCTGGCCATACCAAGCCATCCAAGTATTGTGAGAATTAGACCAAAGTTAAAGACACTGTCAGGCAGTATTACAATAAGAGTCAGGATTAGCATCAGTCCAGGAATCATGGTAAGGAAGTCGATTATTCTCATTATTATATTATCTACAGTCCCCGCATAAAAACCTGCTATCAAACCTACGGTAATTCCGATAAGAGAAGAGGCAATAGCAAGGGTAAAGGCAATAATAAACGAGTTTCTTGCTCCCACAATAAGGAGATTGAATACATTTCTGCCTGCGTGATCAGTACCAAGCCAAAATTCGCTGTTGGGTGCGATATTTGTATTCCTAAGATCTTGACGCAACACCGCTCTTGGATCCAAAAGCCCTGCCCATATAAAGACTATGGTGACAACAGTAATGAAAAAGAATAAAGAAAAAAGGGCCAATTTATCGCTACATATTTCTCGCCACAATATCCTCATGGGAGAGTGTGATTTATTTGCAGTTTCCATCATGTCACCTCTTTATTGTATGCGAATCCGCGGATCAGCAATCGTAATAAATATATCCGACAACATTGTACCCACCATAGTTGCCGTACCATAGAACATTATTAGAGCGTTTACTACGGTAAAGTCTCTTCTGGTAATTGATGATACAAATAACTGTCCCATACCGGGGAAGCCAAATACCTGCTCAATAAATATTGATCCTCCAAGCAGGCCTACAATAGCAAAACCTATACCGGCATAGACAGGGAGTGCGGCATTTCTAAATATATGTCTATTGTATATTACTCTGCGAGGTACACCCTTAGCACGTGCCGTGGTAACAAAGTCAGAGTTTTCATTGTCAATTATCTGACTACGTAAGACATTGATAATAAATATTGTGCTTAAGAGAGCTCCCGTTAGGGCAGGTAAAATCAAATGCCGGAGTCTTGAGAGCCAGTAAGCAGCAGTGCCAGGGTCAATCCGCGGATCAACGCTACCCACTATTGGGAACCAATTAAGGGTAAAGCCAAAAACAAATAGATTAATAAGTGCAAAGATAATAGTAGGCATTGCCATTGCGAAGAAGGTATAGGCAATAATAGTTTTATCAATAATAGTTTCCCTAAATCTGCCGGCAAGCATTCCAAGGGGAACAGCTATCATATAGGTAAAGACAGTAGCTACTAGAGACAGCCGGATTGTGTTAGGCAAGCGATCACCTATGATATGAGTTACAGGCCTGGCGTGGTGAAAGCTGTTACCAAAATCACCTTGCAGCATACTGGTGAACCAATCCCAATACCGCACCCAAAACGGCCTGTTAAGACCCATGAGTTCTCGTAGGCGCTCAATTTCTTCAGGCCTTATAGTGGGGTCAATAAGTCCTGTAAGAGCATCACCCGGCATTATATAAGACATGCCAAAAACAATAATAGTCAAAAGAAACATCTGGGGAATAATTATTAAGAAACGCCTTACAATCATTTTCCACATAGCTAGGCCCCCTTACGGCATTGCGACATAGTGAGTGTCGCTATATGGCTTAAGGTCGTAGACTTTACCGCCTTCGCCGTAGAATTTGGTGTATTCTTGCTCGTATTCCTTTGTTAGTAAGGCCCTGTTGGTTGCGTTTCGCTCCCGTAAATCCGGGTCGGTATCGGGTATTGCGGCTATCAATCTACGGGTATAAATATGTTGCGGATCATTGTAGATATCATCTCTGGAACCGTATTCTACGAATCTTGCGTTATGCATAATAGCCAAAGTTTCACACATATGCCTTACAACACCTAAGTCATGGCTTACAAATAAGTAGGCCAGTTTTAATTCTTGTTGAATGTCCTTCATATAGTTAAGAACTTGCGCCTGTACGGAAAGGTCAAGTGCAGATACCGGTTCATCTGCTACTATAAGCTTAGGCTTTAGAGCAATGGCACGAGCTACACCAATCCTTTGTTTTTGACCTCCCGAAAACTCAAAGGAATACTTGTATGATGCTTCGGGAGTCATGCCTACAATACGTAAGAGTTCGTCTACACGCTTACGCTCTTCACCCCTAGTAAGCTTCTCAAAATTACGAAGGGGTTCGGCAATAATATCGTATACCCTTTTACGAGGATTAAGGGCAGAGTTTACATCTTGGAAAATCATCTGCACGCTTTTACGGTAATTTGAGCGGTTTTTACCGATATACTTGGTTATATTTTCACCATCGAAATGAATAGTACCACCCGTTATACGTTCCAAGCCCAAAATGGCTTTGCCCGTTGTTGATTTTCCAGAACCGGACTCACCAACAAGACCTACTGTTTCACCTGGGTTGATTGTAAAACTTACACCATCAACGGCCTTAACATAGCCAACAGTGCGCCCCAAAATGCCGCCTTTGATTGGAAAATGGACTTTTAAGTCTTTAACTTCTAAGAGTGCCATCAGCTCGCATCCTCCCCATCAAAAGTAAACTCTTTATAGCATGTGCATAACACATAGTGGCCGGGAGTGATTTCATGGTAAATTGGTTCTTCTTCATGGATATTATCAGGTACCCAAGGGGTACGATGAGAAAACCTGCAACCTGTACGAGGCATCCTTTGTAAAGGCGGAACAATGCCTTGGATTACATGTAACCTATTATGTTCTTCATTAACATTTGGAATTGATGCAAGAAGTGAACGAGTATAGGGATGTTGAGGATTTTTGAACAGTTCGTCAACAGTGGCCAACTCCACGATTTGGCCGGCATACATAACTGCTACCCGGTCCGCCATTTCGGCGACAACACCCAAGTCGTGAGTTATAAGAATAACTGATGCTTGTGTTTCTTTTTGAAGATCTCTTAGCAAATCTAAAATTTGAGCCTGAATGGTCACGTCCAAAGCAGTAGTGGGCTCATCGGCGATAACCAAATCAGGCTTACAAGATAATGCGATAGCAATCATTGCACGTTGTCGCATACCACCTGAGAGCTGATGAGGCAACTGCCTATACGTAAGGGCAGGGTTAACCATCCCTACACCTTCCAAAAGCTCTATAGCACGTGCTTTACGGCCGACTGCGTCTAAGTCTGTATGATAAAAAAGTGCTTCTTCAATTTGGGCTCCTATCCGCATTAATGGATTGAGCGCGGAAAGAGGATCCTGAAATATCATACCAATATGGCGACCGCGAACTTTGTTAATTTGGTTCTCGTTAAGGGCCAGCAAGTCTTTGCCACCAAAGAAAACCGAGCCTTCCATGCGAGTATAATTGAGGTTATGCAATTTGGTGATAGACAGTGCCATTGCACTTTTGCCACAACCGGACTCTCCCACCAAAGCAAAAACTTCATTCTTGTAGACGTCTAAGCTGACTCCATCTACGGCTGCATGATATTCGCCTTGTATCCTAAAGGATGTGCGTAAATCCCTTACTTCAAGTAGTACATCACTCATGGCGTACTATCCTTCCCCCGCAAGCGGGTAAATTTGGGCATATATATACGAATTCAATCCCTTTTAGTATGTAGCTTAATGTGGGATTATACGCATATTTTGCAGTAGTGTCAAGGATATTGTATATTTCGTTGCCTCTTGCATCTAATCTTCATCGAATTCTGTAGCGCAGAACTGACACAAATAATAGCTACACATCAAGTAATTTGTTAACCTTATTATATGCAGGTTTTTAATTTGTTCTCACAATAATACCACATTGGGGCAGTTTTGTCTAACTTAAGTTACAAAACTGTTACAAAAATTTTTGGCTAATACAACTTGTAATTGAGTGACCAAGGTTTATTATTGTTGGTTTTTAAGATGAGGAGAGGAATCAAACCCAATAATATTGTCCCTTTTCACCAATATAGCCTATGTTTCCACCAATGTCTTGGAAATGTGGAAGAAAAAATGGTTATAAGTTAATTACTAATACAGAGCCGCAGCAGTCTTCCCTTTATGCAATGTAAACATTGCATGTATAAACGCCTTAAGCGAGGGACAGGCGTTTTCCAATGTAATAATAGCTAATACATTCGTTTCGCGTGTTGCTACGCTACTATGCAATGCATTTTATCGTCAGGAAAAATGCTGCAACTCTGTAAGATATACTAATTCTTCGTAAAGATGTGTACAATGACCAAAGAAGCCATATAACGGTTTATGTATTGTGCCAGGTTTGGCATAAAAGCATAACTCCAATTACATGCTTGAACAAGAAAACGCGTATATCATCCACATTAGGACGATATACGCGTTTTATTAGTTATAGAAGGAGTTATTTACTTCTAGGTTTTTTTACTTCTGAACAAATCCGTTATCCGTTTTTCACGGTTAATACGTGTGGTGCTTATGAGTTCTTGATCTGCGGCTTCGGCATGTTTCTTAGCCAGCTTAAGTGCTGCGTATGAAGCCACACCGACAAGTAACACCGCGCCAAATATCATAAAGCTTATCTGGATTGGATCTGTTTGGGGGTTGGGTCTACCACCTGGTGGCTGTGACGAAGGGGGTGACGACGGCTTAGTGCTTGGGCAGACACCTACAGGCGTCCATATTGCCGTTAGGGTCATGTTGCCTGTGATAGTCAGAGGCCCGGTGAGTATCGCACCGTTTGGCAGTCTCCAACCGCCGAAGATATGGTTGTCTAATACCGGTGTTGCCGGGATATTGTGAACAACTGAGTTGCGGACTCCCACTCGGATACCGGTCTCAGCAGGTACGGAGTGCCGTCCGGGATGTGGATTGAAGGCTACGACATAGAAATTGGATGGTATATCGTGAGGAGGCTTTTGGCACCAGCCTGGAGGTGGTGTTGGCCATGGTGGAGGTGTTGGCCACGGTGGTGGGGTAGGCCATGGTGGAGGCGTGGGCCATTGCCATGGTGGTGGCGTAGGTGTTTGCCCACCGATTGGTCCGAATTGCGCTGTAAGGGTAATATCCCTGGTAATAATCATGGATGGAATAATTCGAGCACCGAGATAGAACCATCCTACGAATTCTTGACCCACCGGTGGTATCGGTGTTGGGAAGGTGTCGATTCTAGTACCGTGAAGCCCTCTTCTAAATCCAGGCTCACCGCCGGGAAGGGTACCCGCCCCTGGGTTAAATGTTACGGTAAATTCAGGCAGTTCCAGATTTCCGCCTACCATGCGCCTGATGGTCACTTGCATATTGCCATTGGCCAAAATAGTAGGCCCAGCAACTATAAAGTATCCAACAGGGGGTACTGCTATGGATGAAGCTGTAAAAATTGCGCCATTTCCCGGTGGTGTTATTACAAAGGTTACATCATGGTTGCCACCGGCAGTATTTGTAGTAAAGGTATAAACAGCAGTTGCATGACCGGGTATGGAAGCGGTATATGGGTCACGGCCCAGTATTACATCCCTGGATACCGGGGTCCATACTGCGGTATAGGAAAGGTCGCCTTCTACCACAACTCCGGCAACTGCTACCCCTGACAGAACCGCGCCTGCATTATTAAGTCTCCAGCCGCCGTGTACATAGTAGCCACGTGTCGGCTCAGGTACATTGTTACCGCCTATGCGGTCACCACCGATTACAGTTCTTGTAATATTGGCTGTGGCACCGGCTACATTACCCCCTGCAAGATCGAAGATTACTTCAAATTCGACTGCATCCCAAACCGCTACAAAGAAGCGTGGACCTGTAATGTTAAGAGCCGCAACTTGGGCAGAGGTTATAGTGGTGTCAACGCCAACCTCACGCCAGCCGCTAAACACGGATACACCACGAGTCGGGGCTGGAACATTGGCTGCTGTAATGGTTGTGTTTTGGTCAATCTGCCTTACCACATTGGCTGTTGCGCCTGCGTAGGTACCGCCATCCAATATAAAGGTTACAGGATGTGTAATCCGTGCCCACTCTGCGGTAAAGGTAAGAGGTTCGGTTGCGATAGTTGCCGCCACTTGCAGTGGGGTGAGCGTATTGGCGGCTAACTGCCAGCCTACAAGCTCATGGTCTGCACGTACTGCCAAAGGTACAACAGCGGCTCCAACGGCTCTGCCTTGGATTACGCCTGCTGTTACATTGGCTGTGCTACCTCCCACATTACCGCCATTGAGCACAAAGGTTATTGCTACAGGGACATCATCCCACTGAGCAATAAATCTCCTTGGGCCAGTGACTGTAAGCAGGGCTACCTCGGCTGCTGTGCGGACAACGGCTGTGCTGTCTTCACGCCAGCCTGTGAATGTGGAGTTTGCTAATGTTGGGGTTGCGGCTACGTTGGCTGGGGTTATCGCAGCACCTTGTGCTACTGGGTTTACAACATTGTCGGTAGAACCGGCAATATTACCGCCATTTAGGTCAAATACTATATTATGAAGAATCGGGCTCCACAGTGCTGCAAAGGATAGAGGTTGGTCGACTACAGTTGCGGCGACTTGTGAGAATGTAAGTGCCGAACCTTGGCCACCCAATTGCCAGCCATCCAAGTTGAAGTTTTCACGGGTTGGGCTCGGGACTACACCGGAGCCTACATTGGAACCTGCAAGTAAGTTTTGTGTTGGCACAGTGGTAGAACCATCAGCCAATGCACCGCCGGTTAAGTCGAAGCTTACAGGGAACAAAGTGGCGTCCCATACTGCGATGAATACGAGCGCACCCTCTACTTCAAGTGCGGCTACCTGTGCGGCTGTGAGAATTGGACCTGCGCCTTCTAGCTGCCAGCCGCTCAATATAGAACCGATGCGGGTCGCGGCAGGAACACGGACAAGACCGATTTCTTCACCTGCGAATATATTGTGGCTTACATTGGCTTCGGAGCCTGAAACTTGGCCCCCTGCCAGTACAAAGGTAACGCTGTGCTGATTGCGCTGCCACATAGCTGTAAATGTCCTATCGCTTGTAACAGTCAAGCCAGCTACATAAGAAGAAGTCATTGTTTGGCCATTGCCTTCGCGCCAGCCAAGGAAGGTGTAATGCAAACGGATAGGTGCGGGTACTGCAGTTGCTATCTCGTAACCTTCTGCAATCTCAACAACTATAGGGGCTGTGTCGCCGTCTACATTACCACCAGCCAAGTTGAATGTAACTTCAAATATATCGTGATCCCATAATGCTACAAAGGTTGTAGGCTGGTTTACAACAAAGTTAGCCATAGACGGCAGGTTAAATATCTGCCCTGCTCCGTCTATGCGCCAGCCTGTTAGTACTGAGCCAGCTAAGACCACATTGGGAACATTGCTAGCACCAAGGGCTGTGCCTTCGCTTACAAATACATTGACATTGGCGGTGTCACCAGCGACATTACCGCCACTTAAGACAAAGGTTACCCGCTGTGGCATTGTTACCCATTCGGCTCTAAAGGTTATATCACCTTCCACAGTCCTGCCTGCTACCTGTATAGGTGAAAGGACACTACCGGTAAACAATGCGGCAGGGCTCACAATTACCCACCCCATAAGGGTATATGGTGGGTTAACAGGCTCAGGCACATTGCCGCCAATGGTGCTAAGGTATGGTAGCGTAACTGTATCGATGCCAAGGCCACTGGCTGGGCGGTTCCCATCAAGGTCAAAGACTACATCATAGGAACGTATATCCCACTGGGCGATAAAGCGAAGCGCGCCAGGGGTTGCGGTTACCGTAAGACCTGCCACCTGTGCATCTGTAAGGAGAGCACCTGTATCCTGCCTCATCCAAGCTGAGAAGTTGGATGTAGGATGGGAAAGGTTGGCTGTGACGGGTACATTGGCAACGTCAATAATAGAGTTTTGGTCTACATTTACAGCGATGTCGGCACTGCTGCCATTGTACTCACCACCGTTTAGGTCAAATATAATTTCGTGAATAATCGGAATCCACAATGCCGCAAAGGATGCGGGCTGGGTTACGATTATTCCTGCCACTTGGGTCGAGGTAAGGACAGGTCCAACACCGCTTTGCTGCCAACCCTGTAGGTTGAAATGTTCCCGTGTAGGAGCAGGTACTCTTTCGAGTTCTTCGCCTTCGCGGGCATGTACTACATAATCGGCTGTATTGCCATTGTATATTCCGGCTTCCAGCTGGAAGGTTATTGGATGTGTTCTTCTGTTCCATTCTGCGACGAACACCAGTGATTCCGTAACCTGTCTTGGCTCAGCACCAAGAGCTACCCACTGGAATTGACCGTCCAGCCACCAGCCAACCATATCATAATGAGGCCGGACAAGGGACGGCACATCCGCAGGCAGTATCCAGTTGCCATGGAGGATATCCAGTACAACATGGTGATGGGTTGATGTGGCTTCGTCATAATAGAAGAAGAATGTCACCGTGTGCTCGGGACGGTCCCATAGTGCTGTAAACGTATGGGTGCTATTTGCAGGTCCCAACACTGTCCATGCGGCTACTTCTAAAGCGGAACCGGTAGTAACGCCATCAGGGAATAACCAACCCATGAATGCGTAGAACTCTTTTTGAGGTTCAGGGACAAGGGCACCGCCTATAGGGAAGCCTACAGACAGGCCAGGCTCAAGTATATTACCAGGGACGCCGCCAACTAGGCCGCCATCCAGGTCAAAATATACATTGGCAACGCCTTGTGGTGCAAACTGCCATTGAGCGACAAAAATCGAAGGTCCTGTCACAGTAAAGGTACCTGGGCTTGCTACAGGAGTAATATTATTAAGGAGCCATCCCATAAAGGTGTAATTAGGACGGAATGGGCTTGGTACTGGCACACCGGCAATATTGTTGTTAACAATACTATTGTGAGGTACCAAAAGCTGAATATTTGCTGTGTTGCCAACAGCAGGGTAATAACCACCATTGAGCACAAAGGTTACGGGGTGATTGACGGGGACCCACTGCGCCGTAAATGTACGATAAAACGGAGCAAACAGATTGGCCGCCAATGCGTTCAATAACGCCACTTGACCGTGATTATAGATATTGCCTGTGACGCTGTCCTCCCATCCGTCGAAAACATAGTATTCCCGAACTGGTGTTGGGACATTAATCGTTCCGATGGGGACGCCTACTGGCATATTACCTCGTACTATAGGGGTTGTGGCACCGGCTACATTTCCTCCGGCTAATTCGAAAATTACCGAGGTAAGTTCACCATCCCACATTGCGATATATATGGCGGGGCCAGAAACTATTAAATCGGCCAAGGCAGCCCACTGGGCCGCATCTGTAAATGTCTGCCCATCACTTGCTCGCATCCAGCCGACAAAGGTCTGCGGTGGGTTTACAGGATTGGGGGGCAACCCGGGATTAGGCACATTGAAACCATCCCATGTAGTAGCGGAGTTAATAGTTAGGCCATGTTCAACTCTACGGATAACATTGGCAGTGTTACCGCCGATGTTGCCGCCGTTGAGGTTGAATGTAACATCATGTCTGATAAGAGCCCACTGGGCTATAAATGTTAAAGCACCGGGGGACGTAACCTGTATAGCCGCTACCGTTGCCCGGTCCAATATACCGCCTGAGCCAGGAGGCACAGTTGTAGGGTCATGCAGCCATCCCACGAAAGTGTGATTTGCTTTTGTTGGGATAGGTATATTGGATGTACCAATTAGGGCCAAGTCAGGCCTTTCTCTTAGCACGATGGCACCTGGGAAAACAGGACAGGTACCGCCATTAAGATCAAAGGTAACAATTATAGCACTGCCATCGTTCCATCTTGCGATATATAACCTGGCTCCCGTGGTAGGAAGTCCGTTAATCACTCCAATGGGTGCTTGCATACCACTGGAAACCTCTTCCCAATGGGAAAAAGTAAAACCACCCGGATGGACGGGCACAGGGATAGCAACACCAGCGGTAGCAGCTATAGATATCCCCTGTTGTACATCAAAGGTATAGTCGGTGAAAATTCCCGGAGGGAATTCGCCGCCGTTTAGGTCAAAGGCTACCGGATGCATAATCGGCTCCCAAACTGCGACAAAATCTAGAGGCGTACCCATTACCAAATTTATCAGGTCTAGGTTAACGGTAGGTCCCAATGGGACATAAACCGAACCTGCCTGCCAGCCAATAAGGGTGTATCCTCCTGGGCCGGGCATGGTGAGATTTGGAGCACTACCCGCTCCTATCGGCCCGACTGGCAACGAGTCGGTAAGTGGACCAAAATCAAGTGGATTGCTGGTTAGATGCGCACCATTAAAATGCCAGGTTACATCCTCGCTAGGTCCAAAGGGAACGAAGCCTGCAATTAAATTATAGTCAACACCTATTGCACCACCGGTAACATGTGGAGGGTTTTGAATCCAACCTGTGAAGTCATAACCGGGCTTACTGGGTACCGGATAGGCAGCAGCAGGCCAGGTTGTTGTATCTTCTACGGTTGTACCGGTAAGTACATAACGGGTTATCGGGCCGGTAACACCAGGTGCAAACTCAGCACCATCACCGATTTGAGCTGGAGTAAGGTTGAAGGTAATCGTGAAATACTGTGCCCACACAGCCCTAAAGAACCGGTCTGCGGAGCCTCCGGGGGGATGCACTCCAATAGGAGTCATACCGATTGCATTTGACGCAGCAGTCGCACCGGGGATGTCTACTCCAAATTCATCGGTTTGCTGCCAATGAATAAAACGATAATTATTACCAAGAATCGTCCTGGTAAGTGTCCTTGCGGGTGGGGCATGGTCAGGTACATTGGCTATGCCCACCGGAGTAATTGCAGATGGTGGGGCACTGAGGGGGCTAACGAAAGCACCACTATAAATCCCGCCATCAAAATTGAAGTGTATTTCTACATATGGTTCCCACTGGGCAATAAAATCAATGTCATTCATTACCACAAGAGTATCTACATCCGCAGGTAGTAATAAAGACCCAGGTGATAACGGGTTATGCCATCCAATAAAAACAAAAAAGGGTTGATTTACTTCAGGAATCGGGGAGACAGCCATTCCAATTGCGTCACCAAATGCAACGGTATATGGCCCAGCACTCCCAGCTATGAATGAACCGCCATCGGGGTCAAATGTGATATCCGCAAAACTCGCGGGCACAGGAAATACACCCTCAATCCCTCCGCCAGAAGGCGAAATACCAGCCTGTCCCTCATCTTGAGCAGGGTCTGGTGTTGCCGTTGGGTCCGGCATTTGGGTCGGGTCAGGGGTTGGGCTTGGCGTCTCCACTGGAGGTGGAGTCATAGTCGGGTCTTGGTATCCTTGATAACCGAAACCAGGAATATCTTGCCCTGCATTATTATTTTGGTCTAGGCCGGGGGTCTCATTGCCCAGCTCTGGTATGTATGGCTGCTGTCCCCCTCCGTCGTTGTTGGGGATCTCGGGTCCGGGTATTTGTTGCCCGCTCCCTAAGTAATCCTCATAATTTGCATCATTCCCGGGTTCATACCAAGGTGGGGTTTCTTCTGGTGCTTGTGCTCCCGGGTTGTAATCGTAGTAACTGCTGTATCCGCTTCCGAAATATTCTCCGTAATCATCACCGGCCAATACAGCTACTACAGCCACAACTGCCAATACTGCAAAAAGCGCCAATACGCGCACTTTTTGAGACTTGGCAGCCTGCTCAAGTCTACGTAACATGTAAAATTCTCTCCTTCCGCATTTCTTTGAAGTTATTGCAAACCTATTAAAGGCTTTTTGAGGGGATGTACCTGCTTGTAACACTATACCACGATTTTTCAAAATGAGCAACATTTGTATCAAAATTGTGTTACAAAATTATTTTCTATAGCGAAAGTCAGACGCCTTTCTTCCTCATCGGCAGCCAAAAGTCGCACCTGTACCTTTGCTCCCATTGCCAATTGAGCGCGGCTTTTTTTTGATTCGTAACGGTTTTTGTCTTTGTTATAGACAAACCCCAGAATTTTAAGCTGCTTGTTTGGAATCATCCCCTCGACTGTATTGGGAAGAATTACATATATGCCCCATGCTGTAATGCCGGAAATACTCCCTTCAAATACCCTATCGATATCCCCTGCCATAAATTGGACTTTTTTAAGCTGGGTGACTTCACGTTCCAGTGCCTCGGCTTCACGCTCGGTACGGGAGCATTGGACTGCTATATAGTGAAGGGATTGGTTTTGGGGCGGTTCGGTGTTACTTTTCCGGTTTTGATGATTTTGGAAAAAGCGGTCGGCGTTTTTTTGCGATATTTTGGCACTTTGTTCCCCCATATTCGCATTTATTTGCGTTTTTACCTCTTTCAAAATTCGATGGATTTGCAAGTCGGCATATCGCCTTATAGGGGATGTGAAGTGGCAATAGTTGCTACTGGCAAGGCCATAGTGCTTGGGGCTATCCGGGGTGTAGTAGGCCTGGGGTAGGCTGGTCAGGGCTGCCATCGCTATGGAGTAGTATGCGGGACTTGACTCAGCGGATTCCAGCAATTTCTGTATGGCCTTTGCCCCTGCCCCATGGGGAAGAAATAGGCCGAAATCCTTGGCTGTACCTTGTAACCGGGCCAGTTTTTCTGGGGACGGCGCGTCATGGGCACGGTAGATTAGGGGGATATCATTGCCCAAGGCGTGGGCGGCTACGGTCTCGTTGCATAGAATCATAAATTCTTCGATTATACCTGTAGCCTGGTTGCGGGGGTAAGGCTCAACTGAGACAGGGCGGCCGTTTTCATTTACACGGATTTTGGCCTCGGGTAGGTCGAAATCAAGAGCACCTTTCTTTTGCCGTTTTTTATAAAGGATTTCACGTAAGCGGTTCATTTCTGAGAATAATGCCACCCCGTCATCCCGGCCTTGAGCCGGAATCCCCTCATCTTTGCCTGAATCCAAAATTTCCTGCACTTCCCCATATGTCCAACGTCGCTTACTATTAATTATAGAAGGAAAAATTTCATATTCAATTGCTTCCCCCTCCTTGTCCACGGTCATGATACAGCTCAATGTAAGCCTGTCAACTCCGGGGAAAAGGGAACATACCCCACTGGAAAGCATGTGGGGCAGCATGGGAATGACCCTATCCGCAAGATAAACACTGGTGCCCCTATTAAGGGCCTCTATGTCCAGAGGGGTGCCGGGTTTTACATAATGAGAAACATCGGATATATGAACCCCAAGCCGCCAGTGTCCGTCCGGAGTTTTTTCTAATGAAATTCCATCGTCTATGTCCTTTGTGTCCTCGCCGTCAATGGTGATTATATGCTCATTGCGAAGGTCTCGTCGGCCCACTATGTCATCCGGGGTTATCTCCTCGGGGATAGATGCAGCCTGCTCCAATGCCTCTTCCGGGAATACATATGGAATATTAGCCTGCCGCACCAGCGTCAGCACATCCACCCCCGGGTCATTGATATGCCCCAGCACGTCCGTTACATGTCCGTACAATTGCGAGCTATCCCCTACCCTTACCGGCTTTGATGAAAATACCACACGGTGACCCTCTGCAAGGCCCATACGATTGCGGTTTCTCATGGTTATGGAAAAGACATGGGGGATTTTCTTTTCCAGTGGACGGACATAACCTTCTGAGCCCAGAGTAAAATAGGTACCAATCAGGGGCTTGCGATGGGTGACTTCGGTTATTTCCCCTATGGTACGTTTGGTTGGCTCGGGTTTTGGAGGGAGCTTTGGTTTAGGGTTACGACGGCCTTTTTTCTTAGCAGGTATGGGCTCGGGCTCTTTTCTTGGAACAATACGGCAAAGCACCTCATCCTCGTGAAGTGCGCTGTTGACAAAAGTCGGCGGGATAAAAATATCTTCTGTCTGACCTTCTACAACCACAAAGCCGTAGCCTTCGGGATGGCCGACAAAACGACCTTTAATTATTTTTTCTTTGCTTTTTCTCATGTGTTTATTATACTACGCAATAGCGTAACATCATATACAAAGGAGACAGGGAAATGAATTATTTATGTATTATCGCTGGTGGGGTACTTATTTTATGGAACATTATCACTTTTTCCATGTATTACGCAGACAAGCGTAAAGCCGAGAAAAACAAATGGCGCATCAAGGAACGCACCCTGATTCTCATTGCCTTCCTAATGGGGGGCATAGGAGCACTCCTGGGCATGTACCTGCTGCGCCATAAAACTCAACATACATCTTTTAAACTACTAGTGCCTATTGGGCTTGTACTTAATTTATTGGTGATTGCCGGAGCTGTATATTTCTTTATTATCCGCTAAATCCTCACCACTGCCTTGACAATATCGGCCTTTTTTTCGATTACATGCTCCATAGCCTTTGGCAACTCGTCAAAGTCACAGATATAATCCGCCAGGGCTTTAAGCTTGACTTTACCTGACGCTACGGCTTCTATTGCCATGGGATAAATATGCCGGTACCGGAAAATCGACTTGAAGGTAAGCTCCTTATTGATTGCGGCATTCATTGGGATGCTAATATTATCTGAGGAGCTGTAGCCAACCATTACTATGGTAGCACCCTTTGCGCATATATCTATAGCAGTTGCGGTGGCGGATTGAGCACCGCTTGTTTCTATGCAAAGGTCAATGTCATTAATGTGCGCAGCTACGTCGGCCTCAGTAAAATTAATCACCTCATCTGCGCCCAGCTCCAGGGCTTTATCCAACCGTTTTTTCAAGGAGTCTACTACGATTACCTTGGTAACGGCCTTAGCTTTAAGGGCCAACATACTCACTAATCCTATACATCCTGCTCCAAAGACTACTGCCGTCTGGCCAAGCTCAGCCCCACCGTAGTTGGCTGCATGGAATCCAATTGCAAGGGGCTCTATAAGGGCCCCCTCCAAAGTGCTCACATTGTCAGGTAGCTTGAAGCAAAGAGCTGCCTCATGAGCAACATATTCTTGAAAAACCCCATCCACGGGAGGCGTTGCAAAGAAGATTACATCCGGGCACAGATGATAATCCCCTTCCCGGCAATACTTACATATTTTGCAGGTTTTACCTGGCTCTAGGGCTACTCTATCCCCTTTGGCCAGATGCTTTACATTTTGGCCCACTTCCACAATTGTTCCGGCACATTCATGGCCTAGCACAAAGGGCGGCTCTACGATAAAGTCCCCTATCTTACCGGATTCGTAGTAGTGGATGTCGCTACCGCAGATACCTACATACTCAAGTTTTACCAGTACCTCATCGGAGCCCAGTATAGGTATCGGGCGATTTTCGAACTTCATTTTCCTGATGCCGGTCATTACAGCGGTTTTCATAGTTTTCATTTTTCCCTCCTTTTCTTCAACGATTGCTATAGCAGTTTCGAACACTGTGCGGAAAAGTCTTCGACGATTTCTGCCCAAAAGCCGGCAGAAATCCTCTTGATTTTCCGCGCAGTGTTGCCGAAACTGCTGTATTACCGCAATTAAATATGTATAATAATACCACATCTTATCAGTGAGGAGATTAGTGTGAAAGAAGGAGTGCGTGGGGGCGGCGTAGCCGCCCCCACTCGATAAACTTTCATGCCTATTTGTGCCTAAGCGAAGCGAAAGGAATGTGGATTATTATGCCACTGGAATTAGTATCTATGGAACCTAACAAGGCAATTCTTCGTGAATACGAAGATTCCTATCCACAAGAGGGTGAAATCAAAGTTCAAGCCGCCTATGGTTCCCCTAAGCATGGGACGGAATTCACCATTTTCCGAGGGCTGGATCCTCATATGGAAAATCGTTATGACCATAAGCAAAATCTTTTCATACCCCTTGAAAACCCCCAGCCCTTTTTTATGTGGCCAGGTAATATGTGGGTGGGTAATATAATAGAAATAGGCCCAGGAGTGACTGGACTAAAAGAAGGCCAGTGGGTTGCAGGATATGGCTCATTGCGCAACACCCATATTATAAAAGCCGAAGACGCCCTAATAATGCCAGAGCATATGACCTGGCAAGAGGCGGTATGCTATGATGCCGCTCAATCTGCTTTGGGGGGTATACGAGACTCCAAATTACGTATGGGTGATACTGTTGCGATTTTTGGACTGGGTGCAATCGGCCAGATGGCCGCGCAAATGGTACGCCGCATGGCTTCTCTGGTAATAGTTGTAGACCCAGTTCCACGCCGCCAAGAGGCCGCTCTCGCCAACGGTGCCCATATTGCCTTTGACCCCACTGCATGCGATGTAGGCCTAGAAATAAAAAAGGCCACGGGTAACCGGGGCGCAGATGTGGTAATCGAAACCAGTTCAGATGTTCTTGCTTTGCAGCAAGCAGTCCGCGGACTAACCTATGCAGGCAACATTGCAGTGGTAAGTTGGTACAAGAAATGCCAGGGAGGGCTATATCTGGGTATGGAAGCTCATTTTATCCAGCCAAATATCCATTTTTCCAGAGCGGGGCATAAAGATGGGTGTGGATTTTAGTTTGCAGAAGTTACTATCGAAGCATTACGATATTGTCACACATGCATAAGTCACATTGTAGACATATGGGTATACTACTTCTTAGAGCTGTAAGTGCTATTGGAGGAAGCTGTCCGCCGCCACCTCCTGGCCCGGCCAAAACAGGTATAGCAGAGCTAAGTAATAAAACTAACACCACAAGAAGTACAAATAACTTTTTTTTCATTTCTTAATATCTCCCCCATGATTAATCAAACATCGTTCATAAATCTTAAGTATCTCTTTTGACATCAACAACGATTTCTTGGTGCTTCTGAGATTTTCGTAGTGCCGCTCAAGAAGCCTGCAATAATCTATTGCTAAAAAGTAATCATAATTTCTATAAAAATGTGGCAGTGCCGATTTTTCTATATAATCGCTATCTTCCTCATTGCTGAGGGACATACGTTCACTAATAACAAGATAGCGTTGTAATGCTTCAAAGTAAGTCTTCCACAACAAATCTGTTTTGCACATGGCCTTTGCTTCAATCAATAAATCTCTGGCCCTAGAGAATGTCCTAATCTGTATAATGCAGTAAATCTTGTTATAGAGAGCAGAAAAATAACTAAATGTATTCTTTGATGAACAGTTTAATGCACTATTAAAATACTCTATTGCTATTTTCCAATTTTCGGTTTTTTTATACATACAACCGAAACAAAACATAGTATTACTAATGAAAATATCATCTTTAATACTTTCGCCATCAATTAAACACTGTTCAAGGGGTTTTTTTGCATCTAGCAATTGATTCGAGTTAACATAGTTTAATGCAAGTAAGCGATTTAAGTTCAAACTAAGATTAGGAATCCTATCCCCTGGACATACCTGTTGAGCTCTTTGCACAAAAGCTATAGCTTTGTACGGGATTTCCATATATGTATAACATAATCCTAGATGATAATACAACCGCTCATCATCTTCTGGAAGCAAATTTACATGTTCACTGGTTAGCTCATATGCCTTTAACAAATACCTTAATCCGCGTTCATAATCCCCATTGCAAATCCCTAAATACCCATGATTATAGTAATAATGATACAAACTCTCATTATGCATCATATCTGGCTTGCAAAAATCAAGTTTTTTTCAGCATCAAGATAATAGCCTTCTGCTATTAACAGTTGAATCTCAAGCATCTTACTCAGCATTACCATATCAGGATCACAGGGCTCAAGATTATCTATATTGGCAAGCCCATCTTGTATATCCCTGGCTTCGCCCAATCTCCTTGTCCTGATAAGATTACGTAAATGATAAAGACGCCGATAAATAACAATACATTCATGTTTGGACAGGGGTAGTCCTTCTATTTTAAAATGCTCCCGAATTGCATGTAAATGTGCCTCTGTATACTCATCTTTCCCTTTTTCTACATGGCTAACTCTTTCTTTCCTTGCCCTTATAATTTCGGCTAGCTCATCTTGGTTCACACCCAAGTGCTTCCTTAACTTATATATCTTGCAACCTACAGGCAATTCTTCTCGTTGGATTATGGACATGAATCTACTCCCAAATACATTTTCTTGATTTTTGCCAATACATAAAGAGCGGCCCCATTGCCAATTAATAGCATAATTTCTGATTGGCGTCAAGGATTTTTCGACACATTTAGCATATTCATTATTTTTGCACGTTATGCATGGCACTTAATAACTACTTAAAAACAACAAACCGCCTTGAGAGTAGCATCCATGGAGGTAACCATGGGGGCTACGAAGCAGGCGGTTTGAGCTTGCATGATTTAATTATACATTTCGTGTTTATTTTTGCAAAGATTGCAGACAGCCATTTCACGAGTGCATAACTAGACTGGCGTCTGAGGCAGTGCAATCTTTGTTATTATTTACAGTTGCACACCGTATCTTGCTCTAATATTGCTGTTTCTGCCACGTTTTTTTGCATAGATAACTACTACTCCTGCTGAGGCTAGTAGCGTTGTACCGGATAATGCCAGTAATAGCGACATGCCTGTGGCACCGGACATCGGCAGTTGGACTTGAGGCATGTTGCCTATATAGTGATACTCACCAGTAGACCGCACATCCCGCACAAATTGGAGTACACCTCCGACTGGAGTCTCAAGAAGCTCGATGCCGCTTGGGAAGGATATCCCATCTACACTTAATATAATATGCCATTGTCCATCCGGGGGAATAAACCCTACCGGTGGTGCGGTTTCTATAAGTCGGTAATGCCGTCCTACCATCATAGGGAACATCATAGGGCTGCCCTCAGGGCCACTTATACGTGTTGTTACATATGACCACAGATAACCGTCTTCTGCGGGACCTATCATATCCGAGGTTACTAAAACGTTCATGTCAGGGCCAGGGGTTGCGGGGCCATTATATACAAACAGCCTAAACGTCGCCCCGGGCAGATACTCACGGTTAGAAAAATCACTGTAAACAGTCCAGCAGGTTTTGTATATGGGCCAATCCCGGGTAGGGACGTTGGGGAAATGCCAACCTTCTGAGGGTACATATCTCGCATCAAGCCATGTATTGCCGCCTATTGCGTCAAGGTCTCGCCATACAATGTAGGTTCCAACTCCGCTTTGAGACGGGTTTTGGACCTTGTCCCGGTTGGCATCGGTTTCAAACAGCCAATAGCCTGGTGCTATATTGAAGTTGGGTGGAGCCACGGTTTCTCTTATACGGTATCTGGCATTGGCTGTGAAGCGGATTACAAACTCAACCCTGCCGAGAATACCACAAGTACCACTGGGGTCGGAGGTTCGTATGGTTACCCAGCCCCACTCGTTGGTGTTCTCGTCATATGTCCAGCGGTCAAGCTCGAATACCGCACCGTCCAGGCGGGGCCAACTATCAGCCGGTTGGTGAAAATTTTCACGATGGCCTTTATAAAACTCAAATGTTGCCAACATGTTGCCGATATAGAACACATAATCATGAATCCAGTCATCCACTATGGGATTGCGGCGTACACCGTGCATGGGTGGTGTTTCATTGCCGATGAGTAGGTTTATCGCCATAGAGCGGCCTGCGGGGTTGGAACCTACATGACTTTCTACCCGCAAACGCCACTGTGCCGCTTTGGGCATGGCAGCTTCGGGGGGTTGGGCTTCCACCAGCCTGTAATATCGCCCTGGCATTAGTGGGAACTCCATAGGTGAGCCTTGAGGACCGCTTGTCCGCTCCGCCACAAAGGTCCACAGATAGCCGTCTTCTGCTGGGCCGGTCATGCCCGGGCCAATAAGCTCGCCCCATTTTGGGTCGAAGTCCATAAAATGAAATCCGTTGTATACATACAGCCTAAACACCGCTCCGGGTAGGTATTGTCGGTCATCAAAGGTAGCAGAGTCATATATTGCCCAGTCGGTTTTGTAGAAGGGCCAGTATCGGGTTGGTATGTTGGGGAGGTTAAGCTCTTCTGTGATGCTATCGAATACAAAATTGAAGACAGTACCGAACTGGGAGTAAGTGCAGTTTTCCCAGAACGCTATATTTGCCGCGTCCACAGCGGGAGGGCCGGTAAATCGCCAATCACCGGGTGGTATGTTATAGCCCGTTGGGGGTATTGTTTCCCGCATCCTATAATTGCCGTCATGTGTAAAGACAGCGTTTATCACCACGCGACCCAAGACGCCGCAGTCGCCGCTTGGGGCGGATGTGTAGAAATGCACCCACACATCATTAATCGCATCCCAGCGGTCAATCTCGAATACTGCACCGTTTAGCCTTGTCCAATCATCCACCGGAAGCCATAGGTCATCGCCTCGGCTGCCTTTGTAGAATACAAAGGGTTCGGGGGGGGGGATGGGTTCGAAAATAACAATTAATTTTTGCCGATACGTTCCATCCGGCACACCAGCTCCATCATAGTTAGGTATGAACACTAATTCGCGAGAGTATTCTACATATCCTGATGGTGGGGTGATAATTATATCTTGATAATAATATCCACACCCGACAGGACCATCAAAAACCGTAAAATCACAGGGACTCATAACTTCCACGACGATTTTACCTGTTGTTTGTAAGGGAACATAGTATTCATAATCCAAGGTTTCTGTAGGCATAACCTGTGGAGTTACGTTTATGCCATCCCATTTATCCTTGATAGTCATATCGACATCTACTTCTGTTGTGCTTTGGTTTTGGTTGAAAAAGTCAAGTTCAGTGATAGGGCGCACTACTGTGAAGTTAAGGTTGAAGCTACCAACAGGCTCAGGGCCGTGGCGTATTAATACAACATCGCTATGACGACCTATCAACAAGCCACCTTGTACGCCCATAGACAGATTATATGAGCTATTAGGTAAAACATCTACAGGTTGAAGGGAGAATGGATTTAGCGCACCGGAAAAATTGAACAAATTTTGCGGTCTTGCTACCGATGGGTCAAAAATCGCATTAAAATTTGCCCCTGGTACGAGATCCTGTGGAGGAAAAGGTGGGAACGGCTCGGATTCATCAGTGTATGGAACTGATGGGAAAGCCATAGTTCTATTAACAAACCTATTATCAGATACAGTAACCGATGCTGATGCAGGAGGGTTATATCCAATTACCCTGATGCCAAAATCTGCATCACTTGCAGCTAATTCAATTCTTGTAAAACGAGCAATCATGTGACCAGTAGGGACGAGTGCCGTATTGGTCCTGTAAAAAACATATGTTAAACCTGATATTGCTAATCCATTCTGCCTATTGGTTGTGACTACGGTTAAGCCCGTCATTGCATTATATGGTTGAAACGCCATTGAATAACCATATCTTGGGCGCACATAAACCCTATGCTGTTGTACTCCAACTGGTGTTGGTGCTTGAGGAGGTGTGTATGCCCTCCAGTGATCACGATTGAAAAGCTGAGCCATACCGTTACCCAGGCCTGTTGCATGGCTTTGTACAACATAGACTTGAAACGGGAAATCTCCAAATGGTACAGGCGACACATATGAAGGGGCTTCACATATAATTCCATCAGATAAATTTAACTCATCATACACATTGTAGTCATACATGATGTCTATATCATTAAATGCACCTTCCGACATTTCTTCACCATCAGAATCATGATAGCTGTTCTCATATGACCTGTCCACCAGGTAATCATTTACATATGCATCATCATAATCCGGATAAAAAACATCGGCAAATATATTAACCAAGCTAACAATAAACACAACCACTATGAGTAAAATAGTGCCCCTTAGTAATAGCTTGTGCGTTTGCGTTGGTCTTGGCGCAGCTTTCTTATACACTCTTAATCCCTCCAACAAAGCGATATAAACTTTTACGTAATCATTCGCTAACACTTTATATGGGAGTTATGCTATCATGCATAACTCATTTTGCGGTTTCGCTTGCATTACAAAATAGTGGTATGCGGTTACAATATTATTGCACTTCGTATGCACATTCCAGATTGTTACATAAATTTAACTGAGATACATAAAAACCATAGTCACATGGCAGAAAACGCCTCATAAACTACGCATATAATTATATGCATTAGCAACCATCCAAAGCATTAACAAATAAAAAACAATCCAGAGGCTTTGACTCTCTGGATTGCTTCATCATGATACACCTTGCAACAAAGAAGATGCGTTGTTGTTTATTTTTTTGTATTTACTATCTTATATCTTCCGGTCTGGAATTTAGCCTTTCCAACAGGTACCATCTGCGAGGGGGAATTATAGATATCCAGGTTTCGTGTATATCATCTTCTTTACCAATAAAATAATGGGAATTAGTGGCTTCTTGGATATACAGATAATACCAAATATTGGGATTAGCATTGTCAGGCCAGCGTATCATATCCGGTAATAAATCATCTGGTGTTTCCGGCAGACGGCCTAGCATCCGGTTTACCAGTGCTGCGGCTTCTGCTCTGGTAATGTGGGTATTGGGGTTGAATCTGCCATATGCGTCTTCAAAGCCCGATATCCATCCTTCACGAGCAGCAGTGTTTATATAAGCATGGGCCCAATGATTGGAAATATCGTTAAACATTGCCCCACTGTCAATGAGGGTGATGTTGAAAAAACGAGCTGCAGCAACTGTGAACTCTGCCCGGGTTATATAGCGGTGGGGCTGGAAGGTTGCATCAGGCAATCCGGTAAATATCCCGGCTCTGGTCGTTGTAGATACTGCATTATTAAACCAGTGCCGCTCACGTACATCTGGGAAATTATTTTCTCTTGACCAGTAATGCGCCCTGTTTGCATCGGACATCAAGCGAAAGAAAATCGTAGCTACATGTGCTCTTGTAATTGGATAATTAGGACGCACATATCCATCACGATAACCAATCATGAACGCATGATGTGTACCGGGGGTTGGTTCAGGAGTTGGCTCGGGGGATGGCGTAGGTGTTGGGGTAGGGGTAGATGTAGTGGTGGTAGGCTCTGGCTCTGGTGTAGCAGTCGACACTACAGCAGGCGGCGTGGCTGTCGGAAGGGGTGGTGTTGATATATTGGGTGAAAAAATAACCACTAAATAGCTACCTACGATTTCGCCACAACATGTGGCGCAATATTCATACTCTACATCCCGTGAGCCTGCAACCTCTGTAAACCCCGGAGGCGGAGTAACACTTATAAGATTGGAAAAATAATTAAATCCGCTAGGGTCGGTTAGGAATGTTGTTTCGTCAAAGAATGTAAAGTGACATGGTCTCGGAACCCTTACTCGTATATTACTTGTTAACGGGTTGACCGGGGTTAGGATGGGATGGTAGGTGTAATCGATTGTGATAGAAGGTAAATCCCAATATGCAGGCACAGCTGGAGTGATTGGCCCATCGAAATCAAAAATGGTTAACTCAGCGTCAATAGTCTGCGATGTACGGTCAAGATTATCAAAATCTATAGCATCAACAGGACGCATTACAGTTACATGTACGTCAACCTCACAACTAACGGGTTCGGGGCCATGACGTACCACAACTGTTGAATCATACCTGCCTCTTCGCAATCCAGATTCTACACCTATATATAAATCATAGTCATTGTGAGTAGAGACATTACGAATATCCACAGGATGAGGCCCAAATTCCCCAGGATTGACAAAATAAAAGGCATCGAGTGTTGTTGGCAATAGATTATATTGTTGTGCGAAAAATATTGCATTAAAATCAGCTCCGTCATGACCTGGTGCAGTCACTACAGACTGTGGTGGAAATAGACCAAATGGCTCATCAATACGTGACGATGGAATATATGGAGTACTAAACATAAATGATGGTCGAACCGTTTTATTCTCATACTTAACAGGCCGAGGTGTGGGGGCAGAGCCAACTATCCTAGTTCCAAAATCCACATCGTTGGTGTCAGCCTCTATCTCCAATCTTACAAAAAAAGCGATGGCGGTTGTGTCGGGGTCATCTACTCCAACGCCTGCTTGATAAAAGGGCAAGTTATCCACCTGTCGCTCATCCGTTTTAACATCGTCAAAAGGATATCCCAACTCTACTGCCCAAAATACATTGGAAAACCCATACCTGGGTCTGGCATAAACCTGATAATATTGACCGGGAGTAATTTGTGTTGGAGCTTGAGGCGGAATGTAAGGAATCCAATTGGAAGGATTCGTTACCAATGCAAAAAAGCTGAGGGTTCCATCATATATTACATATACTTGATTTGGCCCACTCCCTAATGGCACCGGCGACACATACCCGTTGCCATATACAATGGGATATCCTACCCCCCCATCATCAAACTCCTGATAATACTCCAGTCTTTCCAAACCATTTTCCGCATAAACCGCACTACCAAAAACAAAAGCAAACGTAGACGCCAACAAGGCAACAGCCAAAACCAACGCGACCACACGCCTTGCCCGTGCACCTCGCGTATATTGCACTGTCTTTTCGTTACTCATGATACTTCTCCTCCTTGGTTCATATATTTATTTTATTGTACTCGCCGTAAAAAAGGTCCGTGCATATATACCACTGATTAGCTCATCTTCATCTATAACCCCAATCACAACAAATCAATTATTTCTTCGTATTTTTTGCCGAATTTCCACGTATTTGCACATGACCACAGATGATACAGTATCCGACACAAGTTGGCAAGCTTTTTTAGAAATATTTATATTTGGGCGTTATGGCATTGACAGGTGAATATGGAATATTCCAAAGTATTACGCGTATTTCCCAAATATTTCGGGAAATAATACAATAAATTTTTCATTTCCCAGGAAATTAATTCTGTGGATGCGTGTATTATTTTTTTAACATAAATCGTCACATAGTCGCAACAAAGTTAGTTTTTCTTTGCGCATTATGTTAAAAACGAAGTTATTTTTCATATAAACCAAGAGACTTTGGTATGCTATAGCGAACGACTTTCGAAATCGTGATTGTGTGTCGGGCAAAGTCGGCTACATACGCCAAGATCACCTTTTAGCACTAGAAAACTATTAGGCACCTATTGTATTACTGTGCTAGTACAGCAATACAGTCCAATGAGCAATTCACAAGTACGATATTGGCTTAATTACTAAGTTATAGCGAATTAAATAAGAAACAGTCCAGACCGAGCCGAAAATCGTGAACGATTCTACACGTTTTCGGCGACAGGCTGGACTGATTTCGAATTAATTCGCTATAACAGAATATGTACAGAAAAAATGCGTATGGTGCCATACATACCACCACGCATCAAATTGAATGCCGTAAGCTAGCAAAGCACACTCCAACCACTCCACCGACAGGACGCAGCGAAATTGCGAATGCAATTTCCTAGCATATAAAAAACCGCCTCGCCATGTATAGTGAAATAGTTCGAAATCGGTCTCGCCTGTCGCGGCAAAATCGCCCTAAAACGCCTTATTTCGGCGTTTCAGGGTGCCGCTTGAGCGAGACCGTTTCTCATTGATTTCACTATATTTAGCGAGACGGCTTTGAACATGTATTTCTTTAATTTATTCCCAGTTGTGCCTTCAGGGATGCCATTTCATCACATACCGAAGAGTCAATATTTACACCACGGTACTTTTCTTCCAGTGCAAGGGCTTCGTCAAAAGGCTGAGAGTCAAGCTCTGCCTTTGCGGCAGCCATGTCCAACTGGCGATTCACTTTTTCTTCCATTCTTCCAAAGGCGTCCATTGCGCCTGATGTAGCGGAGGCACCGGTGGTTTTGTTGATTCTTTCCTGAGTCCGGGCCACAGCGGCTTTGGCTTTGATGGTCTGGCGACGGGCATTGAGAGCATTAATGTCTTTTACCAGCTTATCATGCATCTGGCGCATTTTTACTGCGTTTTCATGGGCCAGTGCAGCAGAGGTTTGCAGGCCTGCGCCTACGTTTTCAAGCTCTTGCTTCTTGGTCAGAAATACCCTTGCGTCCTCTTCATTGCCGGACATTAGGGCCTTTTTTGCCAGGTCAGTAAACTTGGCTACCTCTTTATTGTTTTCGTCAACCAAACGCTTGGTGCGGCTTTCTTCTGCCATTACACCTGCGGTTTCGGTCCTTACCGCGGCAAGGTCTTTGGTCATGTTACGTAGGTACTGATCCACCATCTTGGCAGGGTCTTCGGCTCTATCCAACAGGGCATTGATGTTGGATGATACGATGTCTTTGAAACGTCCTAAAATACTCATGTGTGTTACCTCCTATAGATATTATATATTTTCAGGTGGGGGCGGCGAAGCCGCCCTCATACTCCTTCACTAACTATTGTCATTGTTATCATCTGTGTATTGCTGGGCCAATTGCGACGCCGGGTCGCTTGGGTTGCCCATGGTTTCTAAGGGTTGCGCCAGTACGCGTTCCAGCTGCTCGGCTTCCGCATTCTTTTGCTCTTGTTTGCTCCTCCACCATCTGAATAGCAACAGTAGTATCAGTAAAATACCGGCTACCACCAGTACAGGTATCCATGCAGAGCGTGTTACGGTCATAATCCGCTGACTGGCTTCATCAAAAGCCCGTGAAAAACGATCATGCCATTGCATGTTTTGATAGAAATACAATTCTACATAATCCATAAGAATATCCCAGGCCTCACCATCCATGACAGTAAGGGATTGGCGGCCCGCAATATTCCACATAGCGTATCCATCTGGGTTACCATTATAGAAAAATAGCAATAGCAAATGGGCTTCGTTATCAGTCATAGAGCTGTATGCATCCTGGGCGAAAATCTCCAATTGTGCATCTGAAGGCCAATTCTCACCACCAAACTGCGCCGGACCAACAATGTAAAGAATCGGACGCACGCCTGTGCGATCATGGAAATTGGTTAGGCCGCGATTTGCGGCAGTGGAATTACGAATCAATCCAAGGTGATCCACATACATAGGCACAGAGGAATCCGCACTTCCTCTGGGAAGTGCTGTCCTGCTTACCGTGGAAGGTGTTACCTGACGGCTGGATGTAACGCCTCTCGGACTTGCACCCCCTCCAATGGGAAATGCAAAATTGGAAAACATTCCAATCATAGCTAACACAATAATCACAAGGATAATAGCGAGCAGGCCGCCAAAACATCCGCTACAGCCACCGCCGCCTCCACCCATCATCATCGGGCCACCCATCATACGACGCCTACGGCCCATTCCCCAGCCGCCGCCCCAGCCGCGTCGACGTCTGCCGCCCATCATGCCAAGGCCCATTCCGACGCCCATTCCAGCACCAAAACTGCCTACGCCCCCACGCCGTGGAGCCGGTCTTGGAGCCATGCCTCGGCCTGCGCCTGGTCTGCCTCCTCCGAGGCCGCCAAGTCCGCCACCGGGTCTGCTTCCCCCGCCAAAGCTACCTCCGGGACGAGCACCTCCAGAGCCAAATCCGCGACCACCACTGGAGCGGCCGCCGCCAAATCCGCCGCCCATTCTACCTCCGCCGCGTCTTCCCATATCAATCACATCCAATCGCTATAATTTAATTTATATCAATGCTTGAAAACATTTCTTACCGTATGTTTCTTAGTATATCACTGCTCACTCGGTACATACTGGATGTATATGATAAAAAGGGGGTGAAAACATGAGCAGATTTACCAGCGGTTTAATCGGTGGCCTGGCTGTTGGCGTGATTGTCGGCGCAGGACTTATGACCGACGAAAAACAACGCCGCCGCATAAAACGAGACAGCAAACGGGCACTTCGCAAAGCCGGCAATTTCTTTGAAGATGTGAAAACCTGGCATTAACGTATTAATATCCGATAGATTTTAGATATTCCCGGCTTTCCTTGGCAGCATCAAGGGAGGTTATGCCTACGGCTTCGTCAAGCTCTACAACAAAAATAAATGCCCCTGCTTCTACAGCAGCCTTGGTTACCGCTGGCATATTTTGGATGCCTTGGCCCACGGGCCGGTCTTCAAATTTCTCGCCAGACTCTAACATGCTGCTTGAGCCCAATAGCTCTACGGTTTTACCTTCATTATCAACTCTAACAACATCTTTAAGATGGACAGCGGGGCAGCGGCCTTTGTATTTCCCTATATAGGATACAGGGTCCTGTCCTGCAACCGTTACCCAGCCTGTATCAATTTGGGCTTGAAGGTCAGCCGCAGGGAACTCGTTAAACAACGCGTCCAGTACAAAGGCACCACAAGGCAGCTTTTCAAACTCAAAATGATGGTTGTGGTATCCAAAGACTAAGCCTTCTTCATTACATAGCTTGGCAGCTTTTTCAAGCACGACTTTTGACTTTTCAAAATCCACGCCGCCGGGCAACTGCTCTAGAGACATATGTGGGATGGCTACTACTTTGCAGCCTAGGGTTTTGTAATCGGCAACGGTGCCAGCCACATCTGCCTCGAGGACCGAAAAGGGCACATGGGCACTGATAGCTTTAAGACCCGCTGTATCCAGCATTTGCTTTAGCTCTACGGCTTTAAGGCCGTACATACCGGCAAGCTCTACCGCCTCATAACCCATGGCACTAATTTTGGCCAAGGTGCCTGCTAAATCTTTTTCGGCAAAATCCCGTACTGTGTACAGTTGCAATGCTACTGTTGGTTTGGTCATTTTTCTAGCTCCTTTATTTGAGATAATATTACCTATGATTGGTTGTTAGTGGAACTCCAATTTGTGAAAGAAAAAATTTTCATGATTTGTAGGGTAATTCTACTCAAACCCCATCATCAAGGAATCCCCAATAGGCCGATATCCAATTTTTTGATAGATGCTATTGGAGGTGGGGTTGGCTAGGTCAGTGTAGAGGACGACTTTCTTGTAGCCTTGATTTAGGCCTATTTGACTAGCGGCGGCTGTTGCTGCTGTGGCATAGCCTTTTCTTCGGAAATATGGAGGGGTGTATACTCCGGCTATTACGCAGACTGTTTCCAGCCTTCGGGTTATTTTGGTCATGGATACTGGGGTGCCTCCCACTTCCATTATATAGGTGTGGCCCATGCGGATTAGGTGACGATGGGCTTCTGCGTCATCATTTAGGGCAAAGGCTTTGTCCAGGCCCTCTTGCATAAAATGCTCGTTCCAGTAAGGCAAAAAAGATAGGTCTCTTTCCTGGGGCAGACGCAGTGGGGCTTTTGGGATTGCAGGATTGACCTCGGTCAACTCATATATCCGTTGATTCATTTGAATTTTAGCGGCTTTGAGATGCCGGGCACAATACAGTGGTGCAAACATTTCCGCCAGGGATTTTTCCGCGAGGATACCTGGGATTTCTACACCGGTCTGAACCAGCCCTTCAATTAAGCAGGAGATTGCCTGGGGATTGTTTTGATTGTCCGTGGCGTATATGGCTAGGTTATGGGGAGGGGTCATGATGGCGGTAAGGTGAATGCCACTATGGTCTGAGACCGTGGCCATAAACCAGTTGGCGGGGTCCCGCCAATCAGTTTTATCCATACCGCGCACTCCGATTAGTGCATTACCCAAGGGTATTACGTTCTGGGCCTCGTGGCGCATTAAAATATCCTTGGTTGCGGCATAGAAGGTATTCACATCCGTGTACTGAGAAAAGTGCATCATTTCCCCTCCCTAAAACAGCGAATATACTCATAAATAAATCAAGATAATCCTAAAATTACACAAAAAACAAGTTTAATCCTTTGGTCAAAACGACAAAGTTTACATCTGTAGCCAAATTACTGCCAATCCTCCCGGAATGCAGGCAGAATCGAAACCGTGAAGCTAAACTCCCGCTCCTCAAAGCGATACTTTGTCTCCATTGACGGGCCACAGGAGCCGGAGCCTATTCCGGTATTTTTATAGTCCAGATGAACACGCGTTGTCTCCAGCTTTGTAAGCTCGTGAGGATGCTTGGACTCTGCCAGGTCATGATTGGTGTAGTTGGATACGCTCAGAGACATAGGGGTATCGCCGCAGGTCGCCAAAATTCCCATGCCTCGCTGGTTGGTTATCCACGCGTAATCCACACCATAGCGGGCACCGCTTTCCTGTGGATATTCGTGGACTTCATTCATTTTATCTACGGTGGTGTCAAACAACCCTTTGTACGCGGATTGTTTTTTGTCCACATATGAATCTGTAGGGCCATAGCCCAAATAGGATACCTGGCTGGTGTCTTCAGGTAGCTCCAGACGCAGGCCAAAGCGTGGGAGATATACTTGCTCGTCTTTTTCGGAGCCCCAGCCTATTTTCCGGAGCCGCTCAGCAACCTTTACTGTGGTGGAATAGGTTAGCTTGCCCTCCGCTGTAACAGTCCAGGTCGCCTGGCCCTTGAGTACCGGGGCATGAGGGACTCCATTGTATGCGTAGCTTACATATATTGCGCAGCGGTCGTCGGTTTTTTCCTGTAGCTTTACTTCATATGCCCTGGGGTATGCGTTGTCCAAGCCCCATTCGAGCCAATGCTGCTTGACGGGAACATCGTTATCCGTTGGGGCCCGCCAGATATCCAGGGTTATTGGAGAAACGATAACATCTGCTCCGCCTAGTCTAAGCTCGGTAAAGGTGCCTAACAGCTTGTCAAATACATATTCGAAGTCCAAGCCAGTTATGCGTATTGAGTTTTCCCCGTCTTCCACAGTCAATGGGGTTGAAATCGCTGGTTTTACACAGTTTTCCACAGCCTGAGAGTTGAGTAGTAACTGCCTGTGGATAACTTCATGGCCATGTGGGGCCCAGCCGCCTCTGTTGCCTTTGTATCGGAAAGATAGGTTAATGGCGTCGGGGGCAGTTTCCAGGTTTAGATTTATGGTTTGACTACCTTGGGCAGGTGCGCTTAGCTGGCAAACCTCCCCTTGGGCTATGGTTTTTCCGCCTTTTTGGGCAGTCCATACCAGGTAGATATGAGACAGGTCGTTAAAATCGTACCAGTTGCGGATTTCTATATCGCCGTTTTTGCTCCATTTAGCGGTTATAGGTCCGTAGATATTTTTGGCTTCCAACAGCGCGGATTTAGGCTGTTGGTCCGGGGTTACTAATCCATCCATGCAGAAATTACCGTCATGGGGTTTGTCGCCAAAGTCTCCCCCATATGCCCAGAATTCCACACAGTCCATGGTTTCCCATTCTTCTTGAATCAGGCCAAGTTGGGTCAGGGCATTTTTGTAATTGAGGGCAGGGACGGTGTATACCTTGCCTTCGAAATCCGTAAAACGCTTGGCTCTGATGCCATGATTCCACCATTCCCAAATACATGCGCCAATCATCTTGGGGGTCTTGTAGATAATATCCCAGTAATCCTTCAAGTCTCCTGGGCTGTTGCCCATTGCATGGGAATATTCGCATAGGAAAAGAGGACGTGGCTTTGCAGGGTCGGCGGCGTACTCCTTCATCCAGCTTATAGGAGGATACATCCGGCTAATCATGTCAAAGCTGTCTGGCTCTGCGGTTTGATAAACATTTGCACCTTCATAGTGAACCGGGCGGCCAGGGTCACGATTTTTTGCATATGCAGCCATTGCGTCATGGTTGGGGCCATTGCCTGATTCATTACCCAGTGACCACATTACAACGCTGGGGTTGTTCTTATCCCGTTCCACCATACGAATCATACGGTCAACATGACAGGCTTTCCAGGCTGGGTCTGTTGCCAGGAAGTCCCACTGGTCTATACGCTGCATACCGTGGGTTTCCATATCTCCTTCATCCATTACATACATGCCGTAGTAGTTGCACAGTAGATAAAACCGCGGGTCGTTAGGATAATGAGAAGTACGGACGCAGTTTACATTATGGCGTTTCATAATTTTTATGTCTTCTTCCATCCAGGACAGGGGTATGGTCTGACCAAAATCCGGGTGGAAGTCATGGCGGTTTACACCCTTGAGCTTTACCGGGCGTCCACTTACGGCAAAGGCTCCGTCAGGTAAAAATGAAGTTATGCGGATACCAGTGTCAAAAACCAAGGCTTCTTCACCGGCTTCGATTATAATTTTGTATAGATAAGGCCACTCGGCACTCCAGAGTTTGGGGTTCTTTATTTGAAGATTGACGGTGGCTTTGCCGTTGCTGTCCAATGTTGCGGTAACTTTGCCAAGCTCCTTGCAGCCGCACTGGGATGTCATTTTTATGTTTACGGCAAGATCGGGGGTACCGGTTATTTCGCAGTTAATATCCGCTGCCTCTTCAATTTTTCCCCCTGTGGTTGTGATGAACACATCCTTTACATGGGCCTTGTCCCTTGCCAGCATATATACATCGCGGAAAATACCGCTAAACCGCCAGCAGTCCTGGTCTTCCATGTAGGAGCCATCGCAGTATTTCATGACTAAGACAGCGATTCTATTGGGACCAGGGCGAGTATGAGCTGTTACATTAAACTCCGCGGGAAGGCGGCTGGTTTTGTTAAAGCCAACAAACTCGCCGTTTACCCATAGCCAGAAGCATGAGTTTACCCCTTCAAATGTGAGATAACGCTCCTTGTCAGCCCAGGCTGCGGGATATGATATATCCCGGCAATACAGGCCTACCGGGTTTTCCAGAGGAACATATGGAGGGTCTGTAGGGATTGGATAGTTTACATTGGTGTAGTGGTTGATGTCGTATCCTTCTGTTTGCCAGCAGGATGGGACGGTAATGGTATCAAAATAAGAAATATCGTAGTCTAGGGCAAAGAAGTCCTCGTCTACGGAGTGATGATTGGGGTGGAATTGGAATTTCCAGCCGCCGTTTAGATTTTGATAATGGGGGGATTTGCCTCTTTGAAGATTGACAGGGCGGCCATCTGAGGCCGGGATTGCTCCTTTTTGGAAGGGGATGTAATAGGCCCGAGGGGCTTCCTTACCAATATGAACAACGGTAGGGTCTTGATAGATTTTTTCTAGTTTCATAATAAAAATCCTCTCATCATTTGGCGTTGAGAGGATTTTACCATGAATTATGAACCTAGCAAACAATAATCACGTCATCCCGCGCTTGACGCGGAATCCCCTGACCATTGTCGAGAGACTGGGGGACCCCGGGTCAAGCCCGGGGTGACGAGCTCTATTCTTTGTCCAATATCTCATCCCGAGCTACATTATGCTTAATGGAATTGCTGATACATATAGCCTGATTATAGTATTCCAATGCCTCCGCGAAATTGCCATCCAATTCACAAATCTGCCCAAGACTATACAAACACACATCACATTGGGGCTTATTGCACCAGGCCCCGGGTTTTTCCGGCGTAGCAAGGCCCTCTTCGAACAAACCCCTTGCCATGTCTATTTCCTTAAGGCCCAATCGGCAATTGGCGATATACACCTGCCAGCAGGGAGATGGATCCTCTTGAGATTTTTCCTCGAACAATGCAATGGCTTTCTTGAAATCTTTTTTAGCCTTTGCGTCCTGCTTTGTCTTTGTGTATGCAAGGCCCCGGGTTACATAGGCATGGGGGTCTGTGGGGTCCGACTTTATTTTCTGAGCGTAGCACTCTATAGCTTTTTCATAGTCCTTATGGGCATACATATAAATATCACCCATGTAGTCAACAGCATCTATGCAATCTTCATCTTCTTCTATTGCCATGTTCAAGTATTCCATTGCCTTGGCTGCATCATTAAAATTTTTGGAATATTTAAGGCCTATACGTGTGTATATCCAGGACATTTGCCATTCCCCGTCCAGCTTATCCGGTAAGCTTGCCGCCCTTAGCATTTGCGCAAGTGACTCTTCATGGCGAAGCATATCCTCGTAGATTACGCCTCGGCGCATAGCCAGTGCCCCCTCGTTGTAGGGGTTCTCGGTCTCTTCTGCTAAATCCAGGGCAGCGAGGGCTTTGTTATATTCTTTTTCTTCCTGATAACAGAAGGCTATGCTTTCAAGCAAATCTAACTGGCCGGGTGCCAGCTGAGTTGACTTTTCAAACTGCTCAACCGCTTCCTTGTATCGCCTATTGTTTTGCAAAAAAAGACCGTAGTATCTGGGACCGTCAGGGGCATCCGGATAGATTTCTATGGCTTTTTTATATGCCTCTTCCGCCAGCTCAAATTGTCCCAGGCGTACATGCATTATGGCCACATATATCCGGTTGGGCAGTGATTCAAAGCGATTTAGCCTTCTCTGTGTCCAATCCAAGGCTTCTTCGCTATGTTCGGAATTCATAAATAGGTCAATTATCCGGTCATAAAAGGGCTCGTAATTTTCCGCTACGGATATGGCAGATTCGAATAGCTCAATTCCCCCTACCAAGTCCCCTTCATCCACTAGAATATGACCAAGCTCTACCCTCGCCGGTATGTAGCCCGGTGCCTTGTCGATTATTTCATTGCAGATGGACTTTGCAGCACCAAGTAATCCCTGCTTGCGGAGTATATTGGCCTGAATGGATTGCCTGGGGGGATTATCCTCCCCGCCTAATAAAAGAGCCTTGCAGATATAGGAAATCGCGTCTTCCAAGTCCCCAATTTCATCCTTAAGCTGGGCCATTTCCGTATAAATTGCATCTATATATCCCTCGTCAAATTCCGCAACAACCAACTCTTCCATTATTTCCAATGCCTGGTCATATTGCCCCAGCATCCGTAAGGCTTCAGCTTTATGACAGCCAATTTTAGGACTGTTGTAGCCTATTGCTTCCGCCCTTGCGGCAATGGCCAGTACCATCTCGTACATGGTTTCCCTATGGTAGATTTCCATTTGCACAACATAGGGGTCAGTCATATATGGGAAAATGCTCAACGCCAAGTCGCTTAGGTCCATTGCCTCGCTATATCGTCCAGTCTGCCAGCAAAGATTGGCTTTTTGGGCACATAGATGTGGGTCACGATTATTAATCTCCAGTCCTGCATCCAGGGCCTTGATTGCCATATCAAAACGACCTGCGGCAGTTGCGGCTTGGCACTGTATAGCGTAAAGCTTGGTTTTATCATGGAGGGTCGCCGACTCACAGAACTTTTCTATTGCTGTCGCAACATAGTCTATTGCCTCATTGTGCTGCCCCAAATTATTAAGGGATGTTGCTGCATTGCCATAATAGGACAGCTTTGGCTCCACTTTTATCAAGCTTTCATAGAAGCTCAGTGCAGTCTCCCAATCCCCTTCCATAATGGCACACATGGCTTTAAGCTCTAAGGCTTTGGGCTCGGGTTCTTCATCGGGCAACTGTGCAAGGACCTCCAAGCATTTTTCCTTCTGCTGGCTTTTTATTAGATTTTCTGCCAGAGACAGCAAGGTTTTTGTGTCTGAGGGGTTGGCCTGGACTTTTTCTTCATATAATATGGCGAGCTCCGCCGCCACAGGCTGCTCGGCTGATAGGGCAAATAAATCATAGGGATTGGTTTCCAGGATATCTTTGATTGATGTCTCGGCGGATTCATAATTCTTCATTTGAATATAGACACCTAGTATGCCCCTTTTTGCGTCTACAAAAGCCGGGGTTTCTTCAAGCATTTCCTCAAATCGGGCCAACGCTTCCTCTCCCCTGTCAAGGTGGGGCAGTATAGCGGTATGGGCAATCTGTATTTTAATATCTTGAGGATATTCTTGATACACAGGCTCCATAATAGCAAGAGCCTTTTCAAACTCCCCCTTGCTTGATTCCAATTTTGCCATCAGTATATTGTAGTATGGATGACTCAAGGGAAGAGCTTCCAGTTGGACTTGCTTTTCCCCAAGAGCTGGGCTTTCCATTTGATTGGCATTAATAAGTGCATCTATTTCCAAAAACAGTGATATCCACTGATCGTAAGGCAGATTGTCCTCCATTGGGCTAAACAGGCCAAACTTTGGATACTCATCCTCGGTCATTTTTTTAAGTACATAGTCCATGAACTGGGGCGGATAATCTTGTTTCAAGGCCTCAGCCCTGGTTTCCCAGTCAAAATGCCGGACCAATAATGCCCATACATCCCTGGAAAGAAAGAAATTATTCAGCAAAAACTGAATAAGCAGACACTCCGCCTGGTCCACCATGTCTAGCCGCTGGCAAACCTCCTGTTCAAGTAGGGCTTTCCAGGAATCAATGTCGCACCTGAGTGGAAAGTTTTTATAGACTTCTTCTACGTCTTTGATAAACAAAGAATGAGGGGTATCAGGGGCTTTGTCATTCGAGCCGATTTCTTTTAGGATTTCCTCGTACGCCATTCTGAGACGCAGAAAGCCCTCAATGTCATCCTCAGGATTATGCTTAGGCAGCAGAGTCATATAGGCCTGCTTTACCCCTTCTGGGTCATCAGTGGGTTCCAGGTTCAGGATTGCCCAGTTGTCCATCAAAAGACGCCTCTTTCCGCAAGGATTATTAGAATCAAGGTCAACACTACAAAGGCAGAAATAACTAGTACCCAGATATTAATTCTGCCTCTGGGGGCAGCGGCTTGAGGCTGGTACAGCCCTGCCTGCTGAAGTGCCACAGATACAGGCTTGTATAAAAGCATTACAATGGCAGCGTTGAGGGCACTTTTTACAAGATTAAAAGGAAGGAAAACCGAGGCAAGCATAGGCACAACATCCGCCCGGACTACATGGGGCACATACAGGGGCACGATAAGATAATTCCAAAGAAGCATAACCCCTGTGACAGCAATAACGCCCACAATCAAGCCAATTACTGCACCGGCAAGATTACGCTTCCAGCGATATATAAGCACTGCCGGTATCACAAAAGCCGTGCTAGAGATGATATTCATAAGTAGGCCCCAGAAACCGGTTTCACTAATGGTTATCATCTCAACCAAGGCCACAACAACAATAGTGTATATTGCCGCAAGGGGCCCAAATAAAAACCCGCCGATGATAATTATTACATCCTTTGGGTCATAAGAAAGAAAAGGCGCAAACATGGGAAAGCGGATAAGTAACATGGATACAAAGGCCAAGGCAGCAAGCATAGCCGAGATAACGATTTCTCTAAGGTTTTTTTGCATATAACTCCTCCTGGAAGTGCATCGTGGGGGCGGCAGAGCCGCCTCCACGGTCGCTATTTGGTTTGAAAGATACCACTTGTGAGGGCAGCAGGTCAAATCATTAGGCCTCTTCAGAGGTAGAAAACAAGCTGCACTTCATGCTTGTTTTCCCTACTTCTGAAGAGGTTCATTGAATAAAGTAGCAAGTTAAGCTATGCTTATTATGAAATCTGCAAGGTGTTCTATGACATTATGCACAAGAAAACCCGTATGACGTCATATGGATTTTTGTACAATAGGGCGGGTGACTTTATGCAAATATTATTAACTCTATCTTACGACGGCACCGATTATGCCGGCTGGCAGCGGCAAAATAATGCCATTGCCGTCCAACAAAAGCTTGAGGAGGCGTTGTCGGCTCTCCTAGACCAGCCCATTGTAACCAGAGCAGCAAGCCGCACCGATGCCGGGGTACACGCCCTTGGGCAGCGAGCATCTTTTTATGCTGACGTAAATATCCCCCTGGAAAAACTGCCCCAGGTGATTAACGGATATCTGCCGCGGGATATTGCCGTAACCGCTACCGAAGCAGTACCCGACGATTTTAATCCCCGATTCGATGCAAAGTTCAAAACATATTCCTACAAAATACACAGCACTCCAAACCCACTAGTAAACCGCTACAGCGCGTATGTCCCTCGGCCACTTAATATAGACGCAATGAAATCCGCCGCAAAGGATTTAGTAGGCTATCATGATTTCGCCGCATTTATGGCAACAGGCGGGAGTGCCAAAACCACCACCCGGGAAATCTATGATTGTACCGTCACCGATGATATTACAATTACCATAACCGGCAACGGTTTTCTATACAATATGGTGCGGATAATCGCCGGTACCCTTATGTATGTCGGCCTTGGCAAATTACCCACCAACGCCATCTCCGGCATAATCCAATCCCGTGACCGAACCCAAGCAGGAAAGACCATGCCCCCGGAGGGTTTAACTTTAATGGAAGTGGGCTATACAACATATAGGCAAATACAGTAAAATGGAATGAAGATTTGAAAAGGAGCTGAAATTATGCCATTACAAGACGCATGGAAACGCATATCCCTAGACACTAAAGGTGAACCCGTAAAGCATGTATGGGACGACTACCTTGCCAAGGAAAAGGCCGTATACGCCAACATGCTAAAAACCAAAAACAACCGACTGGAAGGCACCGTAGCCAAGCTTGCAACTGAGCTGCGCCTTACCACAACCCATATGTTTGCCTTCCTAGACGGCATCCACGAATGTGTAGATGGCCTACCAGAGCTGGAAACAATCGAAGAAGATACCCTAATAGCCGTCGATATCGAATTCGATCGGCTGTACAAGCAAATGGTTGCCTACAAAGCCGAAAATCTCTACACCCTACCAGAATGGGAGAATATCTTTACCCCAGAAAAGCAAAAAGAGCTATACAAAGAGCAAAAAAGCTCCCACACAGTAGTGCGTAACGAGGCCAAAACAGGCCGCAACGAAGCCTGCCCCTGCGGCAGCGGCAAAAAGTACAAAAAATGCTGCCAAGGGGCGTAAATCCAGCAGAAGCTGGGTTAATTATCGCAAATGGCGGCATAGCTGCTTTCCCGACGGAGACAGTCTACGGTCTTGGGGGCGACGCAACTAATCCGGATGCGGTTTCCCGGATATATAGTGCTAAGGGCCGCCCGGGAGATAACCCCCTTATTTTGCATATAGCAAATCCAGGTGATTTCGAAAAGCTAGCGAACTCACCGCCTCAATATGCCTGGGACTTAATAAATGCCTTCTGGCCAGGGCCTTTGACTGTGGTTGCCAATAAAAAACCGGAATTACTCCCCTGGCTAGGTGCCCATCCATCTCGTACCGCCAATACCATAGGCATAAGAATGCCCTCCCATCCCATGGCTCTGGAAGTAATCCGAGCCTCGGGATGTTTTGTTGCAGCTCCCAGTGCCAATAAAGCTGGGACGCCAAGCCCTACCAAGGTGGAGCATGTAGTGACAGATTTTTCTGATGGGTCAATTGATTATGTATTAGACGGCGGCCCGGTAGAGGTCGGGGTGGAATCCACCGTTGTAGACGTAACCGGTCCGGTGCCTGTAATACTGCGCCCCGGTGCCGTAACATCTGAAATGATTGCAGAAGTTGCGGGGATTCCGGGTCAAGCCCGGGATGACGGGATGAGTGCGCCCCGGGCCCCTGGCATGAAATACCGCCATTATGCACCCAAAGCTCCAATGACCCTAATTGTCGGCAATCAAACCGACATAGCAGAATACATTTCAGCAAAGACCACAGGCCAAAAAATAGGCATTCTTGCAAATATTAATATATCCGGTGCAATCTGTCTCCCACTAGGCCAAACCCCTGAAATAATAGCCCGCAACCTATACGCCAACCTACGCCACTTCGATATCCTAGAAGTAGACATAATCTACGCGCAAGCCCCTGCCGAAGACGGCCTGGGCCTAGCGATAATGGACCGCATGAAAAAAGCTGCCGAAGGACGTGTAATCCATGTCTAGCCATAAAATCATATTCATATGCACAGGCAATACCTGCCGTAGCCCAATGGCAGCGGCAATGGCCGCCGATATATTTACAAAAGCCGGCCTAACCGCTGATGTGCTGTCCGCCGGTGTAAATGCCTGGGCCAACCAACCCGCAAGCCGCCATGCCCTGTCTGTCATGGAAGAATGCGGGTTAAGCTTGGCCGCCCATCAAGCATGTCTAATATCTGATAACTTAATCCAAGACGCAACATTGATACTTTCCATGACAGGTACCCACAGGGCAATCCTGCTATCAGACTATCCAAAAGCCAAAAGTAAAATCTACACATTGTGCGAATATGCAGGCCAAGGCAAAGACATTTCCGACCCTTTCGGCGGCAGCTTAGAGGAATACCGCACCTGTGCACATGAAATCCGGGCTTTACTAATAAAAATCACTGATAAACTAAAGGAGTCTCAATGAGCGGACTTTCATTTATAAAAGAATACATCACAAAACCAAGAACAGTAGGGGCCATATGGCCCTCTTCTAAATATTTGGCCAAAAAAATGGTAGCGGACATAGACTTTGGCACTGCTAAATACATCGTGGAATACGGCCCAGGTACTGGGGTCTTTACGGACCGTATACTGCAAGCCCGCAACCCTGACACCGTTGTTCTTCTAATAGAAAACAACCAAGAATTTCACAGCCTTCTGACGAGAAAATACCAACACCACCCCAACCTGAATATAGAATACGGCTCTGCCGCTAATCTGGAAACATACTTAGAAAAAAATAATATACCCCAAGCAGACTACATTATCTCCGGTCTGCCCTTTGCCAGCCTACCGCCGGAGGTTTCCGCGCAAATTCTAGCCCAAACCAAAAAGCATCTGGCACCAGAGGGCAGGTTTGTAACCTTCCAATATACCTTGCTTAAGAAAGATTTTATTGGGGAGTATTTTCCTGATATTGAAATAAAACGAGAGTTGAGGAATATTCCTCCGGCTCATGTATTGTCATGTAAAGCGAATGATTAACAATTATAGCGAATTAAATGAGAAACAGTCCAGACAGAGCCGAAAATCGTGAACGATTCTACACGTTTTCGGCGACAGGCTGGACTGATTTCGAATTAATTCGCTATAAGAAAATAGCAGAGCCCCGTATCCACTGGAAAAAACACGGGGCTTTTACATATTATCTACGCGCTTACAGCATAATACTGCGCCTGAGCATTCCACAATTCATGGTACTTACCATCGGCATCTGCAAGCAACCCCTCATGGCTGCCCCGCTGTATTAACTCCCCTTCATGGAAAACCACAATATCATCGCAGAATCTACATGAAGATAATCTGTGAGAGATATACACTGCCGTTTTCTCTCCAACGATTTCATTGAACTTGGTGTAGATTTCATATTCGGCAATGGGGTCAAGGGCTGCGGTGGGTTCGTCCAGCACTATAAATGGAGTATTCTTATACAACGCCCTGGCAAGGGCGATTTTTTGTGCCTCGCCACCTGAGACTTCTACCCCGTCTTCTTCGAAGTTTTTGTAGATATAGGTATCCAAGCCCTTGGGCATACTCTCCAGTCGTCGGTCGAAACCGGAGTCTTCCAGTACCTTCATGGCTCTATCGCCATCATAGTCTACGCTAGCGGCTACGTTTTGGCCTAATGTAAAGGGTAGTAGCGCGAAATCCTGGAAGACTACACCAAAAATATTCATATATTCGTCGTAGTTATATTTCTTGATGTCGATGCCGTTTAGGGTAATCTCTCCCTCGGTGGGGTCGTATAGGCGGCAGAGAAGTTTTATCATGGTTGTTTTGCCGCTGCCGTTCATGCCGACTACCGCAAGGCGTTGGCCTATTTCTAGCTTGAAGGATACATTTTTCAGTGCATAGGTGTCCGAGCCAGGGTATTTGAAGGATACATCTTTAAATTCTATATCGAAATCGGTGTCGTCACGTTTTTCTACCGGGAGGGTGCCTTGGTATTTTTCGTTGGGGATGTCTAGGAATTCAAAGATTTTTTCTGCATAGGGATTATTATTTATCATATTGCCCAGATTAACCAGCGTATCGTTAAACCCATTCGCAAACTGGGTTATCGCCCCTACATATTGCACAATGCTCCCTACCCCAAAGGCCCCGGCAAAGGCTTTCATTGCCACAAAGAGATAAATAAGCCCGTTGGTTGTGTGATTAATAAAGCTGCTGATAAACTGATATCTCCCCACAATTTTGCTAAGTGCCAACCACTTCGAATTTTTGAAGTATGACTCCACACCGCGACTGATAGAGTCCTGTTGGTTATATATCCGTATATCTTTGCCCAACTCGCTTTTACCAATCATTGTCCAAAAATAAAATGTAAAAACGCGATTACCTTGGTTATTTTCCTCCGAGGCATTTGCTAAAACACGCCCCCCAAGCATAGTAAAGTAAGGGGCCACAAACATGGATATACATAGTAACAGTAGTACCACAATTACAGCCCATACGGAATCCAAAAATGCAAAGGAGGAGCCCTCTGGCGTACGGGTTGTAAACAATGTGAACGCAAATGCAACGGATAATCCAACCCTTATAATCCCCTGGATTAGACCATCGTATGCTTCGATAAGCCTTGAAAGCCCAAAGCCCATGCCATTGTGATGCCCCCATATATCCGACTGTTTTTGCCGGATGTCAGGGTTTTCTGCGTCGATATAGTCCATGGTAAGCATTTTGTCAGATATTAATTTTGACATAAGCTGCCAGAAATTCGCGCGGCAATAATCATGCCATTTTTCCAGGGCCCGATTTGCGACTTGACCCAGCAAATTAAGACCGATAGTCAGTATTACAAGGAAGGTAAGTCTGCTTTGATTTCTTCCCCCTACTAGCTCGTTGAGAATCTGAGCCGCAAACCAGATATTAATAAAAGGTATACCAGCGCGTACAACGGCGGAAATGGCAGATGACTGCAATATAGGTTTTGGGAAGGATGATATTAGTTTTAGCCCGCGAAATATTGACTTTATGTGTTTTCTCATTGGATAATATCTCCTTCCTGATAGTACTTGCTTTGGATATCAAATAACTCCGCATATTTGCCGCCCTTCGATATCAAGCTGTCGTGAGTACCTTCCTCGGCTATTGTCTTGTTATCGATTAGAATAATACGATTACAGAAGCGGGTGGAAGCCAGCCTATGAGATATATAAACCGAAGTTCGTCCATGGGAAAGCTCATTATAGCGTTCGTACAACTGGCTTTCGGCTATCGGGTCAAGGGCGGCGGTGGGCTCGTCTAGGATTAGCAAGGGTGCGTCTTTATAAAGAGCCCGGGCCAACATTAACCGCTGAGTTTCTCCGCCAGATAGCTCCGTCCCATCTGGATACACATCTTTTCTTAGCAGAGAAGTTGCGCCACCAGGTAGAGATGCAATTTTTTCCGTAAACCCTGCCAGATGTATGCAGTTATCCATACGGGCTTTGTCGATTTGATTCTCAGGTTCGCCTGTTAGGTTGTCTGCAATAGTTATTGGCAGGATGTTGAAATCCTGAAAAACAGCGGTAAACAGCCGGTAGTAATCTTCCCGGTTATATTTTTTTATATCTTGGCCGTTTATGAGCACCTGCCCTTCCGTCGGGTCATAAAAACCACATAGGAGTTTTATCATGGTGGTCTTCCCCGCGCCGTTTAGACCTACAACCGCAAGTTTTTCGCCGGGGCTTATTCTCAGATTGATATTCTCTAGGGCATTGGCTTCGGCTCCATCGTATCGAAAGCTTACATTTTTGAGTTCAAGGGAATAATCCTGTCCCTTTTTATGAGAAATTGCCTCGCCTTCTTCCCGTATGAATTTTTCTGGATATTCGAAAAACTCACGTATCCGGCAAATATTGAAGCTATGTTCAACAAGCTTGGCATAGTCAAAGAGTATCCCCATCAGATAACCGGAAAACCCTCCCACAGCGGCAAACATTAATACAAAACCTTCTGCAGACAAATCTCCGCCGATAACCAGCCATATCAAGTAGGCGTATGCAATCCCCTCCCGGACAAAGGCGGCAACGGCCTCCACAATATCGGCGATAAACTGTCGGATATTTGCCCTACGATGAAAGCTATATGATAACTGCAAGTTGGCATCGAAAACATCCCTTACCCAATTTACAATGCCAAAGAGCCGGATATCCTTGCCCATATTCGAATCATTGCCAATGGCTCCGACATACCACAAGCGCTTACCTGGTGCGGCTCGTAAATCATCATTAGCATGACGCCATTTATTAGCCCAGTGCCTTGCTACTACCCCAAAAACTGCGGTGGAAGCAGTTACCACCATCACAAATGGGTTAATAGCCGCAAGCAGCAGGATATACACTCCAAAACCCAGTATATTGGTGCCTAACTGCGTAAAAGTGATATAAATTGCCTCTGGTGACGCTGAGTTGTTCATTAGGTTATCCAGAGCCTTTTGCTTAGAGTCCGTGAAGCGTTTTTCTTCCAGGTTTGCGTAATCAGTGGAAATTACTTTTTTGAGGAGCTCGAAGCACATACCACTTCGTAAAAACATTCGCTTTGCCATTGACGGCATTCCAATGTAGCTGTTGACGGCGTGCATTAAAGCTAGTGCTATGGTAAACAGCAAAATCGTGATTACTAAAGTGCCAATGGATACCCCTGATGTTATTTGTTCGACAACAGTTGCCGGTAGGAAGATTGCCGTTGTAGCAATGGCCACCGTGAGTATGATTTGTGCGGTTATCATCCATATCATTTTACTGTCTTTGGCCCATGTGTTTCTCAGAATGTAAGCGGTGTTTTGCCCAGTGGAATAAATCGGCTTTTCTTTTTGCTTCTTCATTGACCTCACCCTTTCGTTTTGCTTCCCAGACAGAGTATCATATAAAATCCGCGCAAATAAAAAACGTGCACGAATGGTTGAAATTCATGCACGAGTGGTAATTTTATAACTTTACCTCTATCTCGGGCCGTTTATCAGTATCTGCCCGTCATACACAATCATATTCATATACCCAAGACTAAGCTCCCTTAGGGCTATATATATCTCACCGCCTATATCATAATACCTGCTCCATGCCGATGGCCTGAAACCCAGAGCTTCGGCAATCGGCTCCAGCGGCACCAAAATCCACACAAAATCCGAATCTTGCAAGATAGGAGGCGGAGCTTCGATTACCCTTCCGTTTACCACTATATCCATTGCAGCCACTTGTTCCGGGGTTATGGGGTTCTCCACATCCCTCCTGGTAGGCAGGTACGGCCCAAAAGGAAGCCAATCCGAATTGTATCCATGAATTCTGTCTTCAAAAAGCCATGCATGGGCAAAGGGGGCTGCATTGGCAAAGGCGGAAAGCAACGGTACATATATTACACCGCCGACTATTATAGGGGGTGTGCAAAGCACATCCCAGGACCAGCCTATCCCCCGGACAACTGTACTGCCCAACTCCCAATGGCTATTTTCCGATCCGCCGCCTCCGCCGCCAAATCTTAGGCGTCCCTCCGCCGTAAGATGAGCATAATTGCCAAAGCCCAGCCCTGCCATCATCATAGGCCTGAAGGGTACCATAACCGTTTCTCCATCTGGGCCGAGTATGGGTGGCGGGGATTCGATTTCCTCTCCGTGCACATAAATAGGAAGATTCAATGTCCGGAATGAGGAGGCCGGGAATATTAACTCTGTGAACTGCAAACTCACTGTCTCGGGCAGCTCCGGCCATCTGGAAAAAGGAATATCAACGCTAATCCATGCAACTCGATTGGATAAATTGTAGGCATCGTATAACAGCACTACCCCGTCATCATCGAAAATACCTGCCCAGCCATGATATGAAATAACGGTATCGTCTATGGTTGCAAATGAATATTCCCCACATATGCTTGTGTAAATCCCATCAAGGTGGGTAACGCGGCCTGCCCAATGGCTTGCCCCGGATACAATGGCGGCTGCGATATACATAGGTTTGTCGCCATCTTTTATAATCCTAGGGGTGCCATCCCAGAAATAGGCTATAATCTCCATGCCTACCGCTGGAGCGTGTTCAAGCAAAAACGCAGTTTCGTGCATACCGATTATAGTAGCGGGGGTACCGTCATCTTTTATGATGTAGAATTCAAACCACTCCGTATACCAAGGGATGGTACCGTCGGCGTACACAGGTCCGTCAAAACCTGTGATTATGCCTGTGATTAGGATTAGATTTGGGGCTGGGGTTGGTTCGGGGGTTGGCTCAGGGGTTGGTTCTGCCTCTGGCTCGGGAGTTGGGGTTGGTGGCGGAGTCGGGGTGTATATAATTGGTGTGGCCTCCAGTTCGTAATATATTGTCTTAATCAAGCTGTCGCTGCCGCAGCTTGCTAAAAACAAGACAAAAACCAGTATCAATAGTTTTAACATAGTGGTTTCAACTCCTATAACGGCAAACTAATCTCCGTTGCAAAGACCCCATCCTCACTTTGCCTATTCACAAATCCCCCATATTTCGCGACTATACGGTCTATGCGCTTTATTCCGAAACCATGGGCCATGGATTTTTTTGATGTTGGGAACAGCCCGCCCTGGGTTTTTGGCCCGGCGGCATTGGTTACGGAAATATACAGCATGGATTTATGCCATCCTATGTATATGCGGATAAATCTGGCCTCGAGGTCGGATATCTTTAAGCAGGACTCAATGGCATTATCCATCAAATTGCCGATAATTATGCTCAATTCCACTCCCGAAACCTTTATATCACCGGGTACCACGGCCTTTGCGTTAACGCTTATTTCACCGGCGGCAGCAATGGAAATTTTGCTGTTGAGAATGGCATCTACCATTACATTCCCTGTCTTGAGCAAATTATCTACACTGGTAAGGTCCGCGTCCAAGTTACTCAGATACTCCAGATGCTCCGCCTCTTGCCCCAGGGCAAGAAATGCCTTCATTGCCTGGATATGATTATGATAATCATGCCGCCAGCCTCGCATTTGGTCGTACATATGCTGAACCTCTGTGTAATGTTTGACTATTAGGTCGTTTTGGAAGTTGGAGATACGTTTGTCCGCAAGGATAGGAAGGTAAACACATAGTGCTAAAATCGCCAAGGCAATTAGGACAACGCCACCCAGCACTATTAAGATAAACTGCATATACCAACCCTCCCAACTAGCAAGCATCTGACCACATCATCAAAACCGGAAGAAAATCGCCTTTGTCGGTATCATCAAAACCGGGCAATGTAATCTATAAACGCTGCATTGACCGATGTATACAGCCGCCGGGATATGGGTATGGCCTTTCCGTTGTCCAGTATTATATCGGTTTTGGTAATTTTACTGATATGCTTAAGTCCTACAAGGTAGGAGCGGTGGCAGCGTACAAAGCCAGCTCCAAGTTCTTGCTCCAGCCTGTATGCGGGCATTTTTACCGTGATTGTATCCGAGGAAAGTACAATTTCTAAGTAATGGGCAAAGCTCTCGATATATAGGATATCTTTTATTTGTACCTTCAATGTTTCCCCATCCACCTGCAACAACAATGGGTGTTCGACTTTCATTGCTTGCTGAGCGGCTTTGACCAAAGTGACAAAAAACTTATTCTCATCTACAGGCTTCATAAGGTAGTGCAACGCTTCCACATCGTAGCCTTCGTGTACAAAATCCGGTACCCCAGTTATGAATATAATTATCATATCTTCCCTGGCAGCCCGCAGCTCCTTTGCCAAGGATACCCCATCTTGGCCCCCCATTTGTATATCCAACAGCAGGATATCATGGGGGGCCTCTTCGTCCCGTAACATCTTGTACTGCTCCGCGCTTTCAAAGCAGTCGATTTTGGCCTCGGGATTCCATTTTTTTATTAGGTGAACCAGGTAATCCCGTTGATGCTTTTCGTCGTCACATAGGGCAATACGGATGTCCATCCTATACCAGCCGCCGGATAATGGCTTCCCGGTTGCCCGGCAGCATATCGATTATCGGGACTTCCAGCAAAGTATAACAGCCTCCCGACTGGCGAGTTGCGGCCCGGGCCGCGGAGACCATAATTTGTGCCGTTAGGGCCGGGTTATTTATCGTCATATTAAATTCGAAAAGTTGATTATCTGTCGTGCCCGAGACTCCCTTTCGCACCATGTTGACCCCGTGGCCTTTATCTTGTAGTGCATCGATATCTTCTGCCAGGACTACATGGGTATCATCATTGGAGAAATAGGGGTCGGATTTGATTGCTGTGGTGATTTCGGCGAAGTTTGCGCCAACCTCCGGCTGAATGTAGACCATGCGACGATGCAGGCCTGTGCCCGATGGGATGGTCACAGACAGGGCATTTTTCACCCCCGCCTTGGATTTGGCAACTACCGTATGGCCCATGCTCATCCCTGGGCCAAAGTTGGTGTATGTGAGACCCTTGGGGGCTGCGGCTTCCAGTATGGCTCGCACCATGGAGTCCGTACCTGGATCCCAACCTGCCGCCATTACTGACACGGCGTTATGAGCTTTACCTATGGCTGATAATCTCTGCCCAACATCATAGATATCCCCATGGATATCATAGCTGTCCACGGTGTGGATTCCCTGAGAAAGAAGCTTTGCCGCCGTAGCCTCCACCGACCTGGATGGAATACATAGCAGTGCCACATCTACTTTTCCTAAATCATTAATCTTCTCGGCAACCTTAAGCTCTACGGGCACACCCTTAACCTGAGCGGTTTTTACATCTCGCAATATTACTCCGGCCAACTCCATATCCGGTGATGCGGTTATGGCTTCGTAGACCCCCTTTCCGATATTGCCGTATCCAACGATGGCTACTCTTATCTTTCTCATATGGCTACCTCCTTTTTAGCCATCATACATTGACTCAATGCCCGTGTGCAAATAAAATTGCAATAGCGAACGACATTGAGAAACGTGATTGAAGGGGGGCTGCCAAAAACGCGAACTTGGCGTTTTTGGCCGGTTTTGCCCGACGCGCAATCACGATTTCGAAAGTCGTTCGCTATAAAAAAGGAGCTGATATTGTGAACGACAGACTTTTACATGGAGGGGACTATAATCCCGATCAATGGCTGGACTACCCAAGCATTCTGGCCGATGATATTCGTTTTATGAAAGACGCGAAAACCAATGCTTTCAGCGTGGGTATTTTTGCATGGGCGGCACTTGAGCCAACAGAGGGAAATTTCAATTTCCAATGGCTGGACAAAATCATGGATGATATCCACGGCTTTGGGGGCAAAGTTCTACTTGCAACCCCGTCGGCAGCTCGCCCTGCCTGGCTTGCTCAGAAATACCCCGAGGTACTTAGGACAAATAATCTGCGGCAAAAAATGCTCTTCGGCGCAAGGCATAATCACTGCTTCTCTTCCCCGGTGTATCGGGAAAAAGTCGGGATTATCAACCGAAAACTGGCGGAACGATACAAGAATCACCCAGCCCTTTATATGTGGCATGTTTCCAATGAATATAACGGAGAATGCCATTGCGAGTATTGCCGGGAAAATTTCCGTAAATGGCTCAAGGATAAATATCAGACCATAGACAATCTCAACCACGCCTATTGGAGCGCGTTCTGGAGCCATACTTTCAACGATTTCTCACAAATAGACCCCCCATCCCCCCTTGGGGAATTTGCCGTCCACAATCACAACCTGGACTGGAAACGCTTTATTTCTTATATGACCATAGATTTTTATCTAAACGAAGTGGCCCCCCTTAAAGAGATTACCCCCGATATCCCGCTACTGACAAACTTCATGGGGGAATTGTTCACTCGAGGCACTTATCCATCTACCGGCGTTATCCATTCCGACTTTGCCAGGGAGGTAGACGTAGTCACATGGGACGCCTACCCTGCCTGGCATAATGACTACGAAACCACAGCGTTTACTGCATCCAAGCTGGCGTATATCAATGACTTTTACCGCAGTCTCAAGGGTAAGCCATTCTTGATATTGGAGTCCACTCCCAGCATGGTTAATTGGCATCCCATCAACAGGCCAAAACGGCCGGGGATGCATCTTCTTTCTTCCCTAGGCTGTGTAGCCCATGGTGCCGACGGCATTATGTATTTTCAGTGGAGAAAATCCCGGGGCTCATCGGAGAAATTCCACGGTGCTGTAGTGGATCATGATAATTCTGGGAGCAACCGAGTTTATAAAGATGTAAAGGAACTGGGACATGTACTAGAAAGTATAAAAGAAATCAAAGACACCTCCACCCCAGCAAAAGTAGCTCTAATCTACGATGTGGAGAACTTCTGGGCCCTATCCGATGCCCAGGGATTCAACAACATAGACAAGCAATACCACCAAACCATGCACACTCATTACCGTGCATTTTGGACGCAAAATATCCCAGTGGATGTTATTACTCCGGATAAGGACCTGACACGGTACGATTTGGTAGTAGCACCCATGTTGTACATGGCAAGCAAGGAGCTAATAACCAAGCTCCATTCATATGTAAAAAACGGCGGAACCTTGGTAGCCACCTATATGCTAGGAATAGTTAATGAAAACGACCTTGTGTACTTAGGGGGTCTACCGTCACCACTTAAAGAGATTTTTGGGATAAATATTGGGGAAACGGATTCCTTGTATCCGACCCAGAAAAACGCTCTGATAATGAGTTGCGGCAAGGAATACGAAGCCTTTGACCACTGTGCTATTTTTGATGTATTGCCAGGAACAGAAGTGCTTGCCACATATGGCAGTGATTTTTACAAAGGAAATCCCGCTCTTACCCGAAACGCCTTCGACAAAGGCCAAGCATATTTTATAGGCCCCCGCACAGGGGAGGACTTCCTCGTAGATTTCTACAGTGGATTGATAAAAGCGGACTTGCCCATCAATGGTGATGAAGAGGTTTCAATCCAGGAACGGCGAAATGAGAAGAATCGGTATTTCTTTGTAATGAACTACTCCGAAGAGGAAAAGGAAATTTCCTTGGAAACAGCGATGGAAGATATAATTACCCGACAGGAGATGACCGCCGGTAAGCATCGGATAAAGCCTTATGGGGTTTTTGTATTAAAACATTAATGCATACCACATATTATAAAGCAGGAGGATTTCATTATGGTCATGGCAAGTTCCTTAAATTTAGACAAAACAAAGGCATTGAAATACCTAGCCCAATGGGAAGAACTATGCCAACGGGATAATGGCAGCCTTTGGGGCGTCAACCTACGTACACCTTTTGTGATAGTCGACCAAGTAACCCGAGAAATTACTGCCAATGAAGAGGGCTTTGGCTCAAGATTCCCGAATGATATTGTGATTACGGCAACAGGCTTTGAGTACCAAAGCAGGTGGTGGGCAATGGCTCCTTGGCACATAGTCGAAACCTATAGCGAAAAAGAGCGGATGAAGCTGTTGGTACATGAAGCTTTCCATACGGTACAACCATCACTCTTTGGAAGAGAAGGGGAAAACACAGGGAATAATGCCCACTTAGAGGAACTGGATGCCAGGGTTCTTTTCTTTGTCGAAATGGATGCGCTCCTTGAGGCCCTTAAAAATAAGGGTGATGCGCAAATTAAGGCGGCTCATGCTGCCCTACAAGCACGGGGATTAAGGCGAAAAAAATACGGCCCCATGACGGAAGCAACAGAAGAAATTAGCGAAGGCACCGCTGTTTATACTGAAATTATGATAGTCGATCCTGATGGATATTTGGAAGTTATGGAACAAAGAACCCAATTAGCACGAGGCCCGGCATTGCCTATGTTTATGGGCTATTTGGCCGGGGCGATGTACTGCTTTGTACTTGATAAGCTTGGTGTCGACTGGAAGCCAGGCCTGAAACATAACTCGGATTTAGGCGAAATTTTAGCAAATGCTATCGGGACAGCAGATGTCGACTTAAATGAATATGGATACAGGAAAATAACCAAGGAAGAGGAGAATAACAGAGCTACAAGGGAGAGAGAACTTAATCAAATCCGAGAGGCATTTACCACCAGGCCACTGTTGAAAATATTCGAGGAGGGGCAAAAAGCGGTAGCCGGTATCAAGTTCGAAATAACCGGATTTGGAACCGCAGCCCGTGGAGTTGTGCAATATATCGGCGACTTCGGGAAGATGGATGCTAATAAGGATATTGATTTTGCAAAGATACTTGAATTGAAAAATGACTTTCTTGTTCACGACAACGGATATTGCGCCGTTTTTGCCGAGGGCATAAAAATCGAAGGCAATAAGGTTACCGGGGATTATTGGGAGCTGGTATTGAATGAAGGCTTTGTCGTGGTAGCTGATGGTATAAATTTTGAGGTAAAAATCGTTTGACAACCCCACCCTCTCTATGCTATATGGAAAGCTCCATTATTTTCACGAGAGGTGAATTATATGTTTTTAGGCAAAAACGCAGAAATCTTTACCCCAGGCCAGGGCAACCTATCCCAAACCACAGACCTATGCATAGGTGCCCATCAGGACGACATCGAATGTATGGCCTATGGCCCAATCGCTGCCTGCTATGGCAACCCCGACAGGCACTTCACTGGGGTGGTGGTCACAGACGGAGGTGGCTCGCCTCGCACCGGGGTTTATGCCGATTACACCGACGATGACATGAAGCAAGTCCGCGTAACCGAGCAAAAAATCGCCGCCCAAATCGGCAGGTACTTAGCCCAAGTTTTCCTATCCTACAAAAGCGGCGAGGTAAAAGACCCAACCACCCGCAGTCTGACTGAGGAGCTTAAATCCCTGATTCTAGCCACTTCACCAGAAAATCTATACACCCATAATCTAGCGGACAAACATGATACTCATGTTGCGGTAGCTTTGCATGTGATCAAGGCCCTAAGAGAAATCCCCACTGAAAAACGCCCGAAAAAAATCATATCAATGGAAGTATGGCGTTCCTTGGACTGGCTTTGCGATGAGGACAAAGTTATACACGACACCGGTGTCTACCCCAATGTATCCTCCGCGCTAATTGGAATTTACGACAGCCAAGTATCAGGTGGCAAACGATATGACCTGGCAACTCAGGGCCGCAGACTAGCTAACGCAACTTTTTTTGCTAGCCATGCTGTTGATGACTTCCAAGGGATTGAATTTGGCCTGAATATAACTGATTTGGTCTACAGCAACACCGAACCTACGGATTTTATAGTCAAATATATCGAACGGTTTAAAGATGATGTGATAAAGCGCATCACATCATTGTCATAAAAACACTGGTATAGACTAATAAAATAACCAAAAACGAAATAAAAGCTTAAACAATGAACGAGCACTTTACACCAAATCATCAAAACCACATAGGAGGAAATCATGAACTTTCTAGGTATCGAAATAACCCCAAAAAGCACCCCGATATACGACCCTGGATTTATCCCAATGGCTCTATTCAACAAGGCATTTCTCAAGGAAGCGAAGAAGCCTATCGCTATCTGCGTAGAGCGGGGTGGCGGACTCAGGACCGTGCATCACACCTTTATTACTGGCACCAATAAAGAGGCAGACCGCTATTATGTGGAGCGAATGGTGAAATTTTTGCTATGGGCCCGTGGCGGTTACAAAGTCATCATCTGCGGTGACGACGACCTTGCATCCTTTATAAATGATGCTTATTCCGATAAAGGGAAATACGCCTTTGACAATGCCACCATGTCAAGGGTTTATGAGCAGTCCTTTGAAGTTGTAAGCTTGCCCCTATCAGAAACTCCCCAGGAAAACGAAGCTTCAAGACCCGTAGGGGGCAAAACAACTGGCTGCCGGATAGGTTTTGACGCGGGAGGCTCTGACCGTAAAGTTTCCGCCGTAATCGACGGCGAGGCAGTTTTCAGCGAGGAAGTTGTATGGCATCCTAAGATTACTCCAGACCCGGATTATCATTTCGAAGGTATCGTATCCGCAATGAAAAAGGCCGCATCATATATGCCGCGAGTAGACTCCATTGGGGTAAGCTCCGCAGGGATTTATATTAATAATCGTACAATGATAGCCTCCCTTTTCCTTAAGGTTTCCCCCGAGGATTTTGAGGCCAAAGTCAAGGATATTTATATCCGCGCAGCAAAGGAAATCGGGGATGTGCCCCTGGCTGTTGTCAATGACGGAGATGTTACCGCCCTTGCAGGGGCAATGGAGTTTAACGACAACAATGTGCTGGGCCTTGCATTTGGTACTAGCGAGGCTGGTGGATTTGTAGACGCAAACGGCCACATTAAGGGCTGGCTCAATGAACTGGCCTTCGCCCCGGTGGATGCAAATCCGGAAGCAATGCAAGACGAATGGTCTGGGGATATCGGCTGTGGTGTAAAGTATTTCTCTCAAGACGGCGTAATAAAGCTGGCAGAAAAAGCCGGAATCACCTTTGCTGAAGGTATGTCACCAGGGGAGAAGTTAAAGCAAGTCCAAGATATGATGAGTAAGCCTGAGCACAGAGATATGATAACCGATATCTTTCGCTCTATTGGCTGTTATCTGGGGCACACTTTGCCTTATTACTGGGATATGTACGGTTTCAAGCATGTGCTGCTACTGGGCAGAGTAATGTCCGGCGAAGGCGGGAATATTATATTGGACGTGGCTAAGAAGATTATCGCCGAGGAATATGGCGATTATTCCTTCAACATCCACACCCCAGACGAAAAAGCCCGGAGAGTCGGGCAGAGTGTGGCCGCGGCAAGTTTGTAAATATGTAGATGGGGCTGTCCCATTAAGGAGTAATATAAAGCCCGTCATCCCGGGCTTGACCCGGGATCCCCTTAGTCTTTCGACAATGATAATGGGATCCCGGATTAAATCCGGGATGACGAGCCTTGAAGTTACAGCATTCTTAACGTGACATCCCCCTCTTTTTTTATGATTATCCCGTGTAATACATATCACTTAATCCAAAACAAAAACAGTAACCTCACGAGTATCCCTATCCCAGAAGGTAAAGGCATCAAAGTTCTCAATTACAAAGCGGAGAGGCACCAATATACGATTATTACGCAGCAGTGGTGTACCCATCTCATCGGGCAGCGGCTCACCTACAGGCAAACGAAGCACCGTATCATTATAGTAGATATACGCTGTACGGTTTGACCTATCCCAACGGGGAGTTGCACCCAGGGCTTCGGATACCAAGCGTATGGGTACCATGGTACGGTTTTGGGTTATAAAGGGGGCTGCATCGCTTGTTTGTTGGGCACCGCGATAATAGTAGCGGTATTGGTTAATAGTCAGGCGCAATAGGGGTGTCGGCAATTCATAAATCATTGCGCCGATTGTGCCCGAGCCAGCAAACTCAAAATAGAAATAATCCCGGTCTGCTGAGAAGCTACCAGCGATAACTGTGTAATCTCCGGTGTCAGGGTCAATTGTAAATCCTCTAAACATCAGCAGTTGTACATCTGTTAGCTCTAGGTCACCTACATATACACCGATGATTGAAGTGATATCGTCAGCGGCTACTGCAATGCTGTGCATCTCTTCCAGCAGGAACATGGCATTAAGCTCGTCAATCTCAAGGACTGCGGATACAAAATCCTCCGGCAGGTCGATTTCGATATTTATCAGTTGGATATCTGTAGCATCGTCTGGGTTGTATGGGGAAGCACTAAATCTTGAGGGGCCAGCCGGTACGGGTGTGGGGGTTGGTGTGGGAGTGGGTGAGGGCTCAGGAGTTGGGGATGGTGTGGGCGTAGCTGAGGAACTGGTTCCGGGGCGGCTTGGGCCTCTTATTATTGCCATTATTTCGTCTCGCTGCTCCATGCAGTGGAGGCTGTTGCGGGAGGTGAATGTATGGAAAAATGGGGTTAAAGCATGTAGGTCATTATGCCAAATTGAAACCAAATGCGTCTCTCCGGTGAAGACAGTATCGGCATAGAAGACAATTCGCAACTCATCCCCGACTTGCATATTACCCTTCAACACTTCAACTATGGTTATATAATAAATATCCGTTGAGCCTACATCTGCATATATTCCCTCCCCACCCAAACGCCTTGGTTCATTAATTTCAATAACTAAGACATATGGCGAACCATTTATGATATCCTCTAGGTTTTCGGATGTAATAAACATGCTCCGTGGTCTAAAAGGGTCTCTGGGCAGTGAACGGACATGAGAAAGGATTCTCTCTCTGGTTAGATTTCTGTTGAAGTTTAGCCTTGAATGCAATGACAGGGGTTCGTTGTTCATTGTGCTTCGTGCCGGGTCATTTAAGTCAAGGATAATATCCCTTACAAATCTTAAGCCGTAATCATCGAAACGGGAATATACATCTGCAATTTCCCATAATACTAATAAATATTGTGTGCCTGTAGTAAACTGCAAATCGACACTAGAAAACCCATCCATCACACGCGCGTCCTCTGTATACACAAAGATAGTATCAGCAGTATCTCCAATCACTTGTTCATGGACAATAAACTCAAATTCAGTAAAGGCTCGCCCAAAGGACCTCCTTCCCACATACTCCGCAACTACCACATGCGTAGCACTCGTTACCAAATCTTCAAATGTTCGAGGCTCCCCGGATAAACCTAAACTGCCACTGCCGGTTGTGCTGCCGCCGGATGCCGATCTCATGCTTGCTGTTAAGTGAAGTAGTCTATTTTGTATATTTGGTGAGTTATACGCCGTTGCAAGTAATACAACCGCAAGTGATATAAATCCGATTATCAGCAAATACTTTTTTTTCATTACAGTCAGCTCCCTTCTTTAATCCAATCAACATTTACATGATTCCATAATCAAGCACATCAATCCCGTCATCCCGGGCTTGACCCGGGATCCCCTGTCCTTCATCGAAAGGCTAGGGGGATCCCGGCTCAAGGCCGGGATGACAGTATGGGATTATCTTCTGAATCTTCGATAGACTTGCCTTAGGTGCTCTATTTCAGCCGGCCTTAGATTTGCGTCTAGGTCTATGTTCCGTGTTGTAGTCCCAAACATAACATCACTCGAATTAGGAGAATGCCCCCAGTATCCTAATGCATGACCCAATTCATGGGTAACTATATATGTGGCTAACTCAATGCTCCGTGTTCGGTCTGAAAATATACCCACCAGCATTGCGTCATCATTGGTGCCAAACAGCCTGTATACCGTTCGCATGGCACCTCCGGCATAGATGCTACGGCCTGCACTCACTCTTCCACCCTCTGTACCGTCGGCACTTAGCCTTACAGGTGGTAAAGCTACACCTAAATCCTGATTAGGAAACCAGGTAACGCCTGATTCATATCGAATTTGATCGAGGGAGCCCCAATAAATCCTAATATTTGCGCTGGCCCGATTCGTAACAAAATTAGTGGTTATTCCCAATGCGTCTGACCATGTATTGCGCGCGTTACCCACAGCCTGGAAAAACGTAGATGCACCGGTTGCACCAGCCGCCACGAATCGGATATTAACCGTCCCATCCCAATATCCAACCCAACTATCGAAGGTCGAACTGTCATGATTCCAAATATATCCTATCCGCCACAATTGCCTATTGTGGCTGGTGCTTCGGGTTGAGAGCGTTAGGTTGGGATTATTAAGGAAGTGATTTACTCCTTCCTGTACATACATACCATTCGAAACACTACGGATTCTGTATATTCCGTTAGATTGGGGCAATACGAGCCACCGTTGTCTTGCGTCGTAATTATTTCCTGTTCCGGAAATCCTTGCCATATGACTCAAATTTTCACCGGTCTGCGTGAAATAACGCCCTGTTGTTTCGTTTCTGATGGCGAAAAAATTATCGCTTAGATGAACAAAGTTCCACACAGGCCTCTCTACATTGGACCTGCTAACACATTCAATAGTAGTTGCTGTCGGGCTGTTATTAACATCAACATATCCGCTTCTGCCATAACACGCAATTGCCCTTGGGCCCCTCATTGTAGCCATAACAGGCTGCTGAGTTATTCTAAGGGTTCGCGTCAAGCCCGATGATGTAACGGTAATTGTCCCCTCGCGGCGTATGCCGGTATCGTTTGCCTGCACTGTAATTGAAAGTGGTGTCCCTGGTGAGCCTGAGCCGGTTACTGACAGCCATCCCTGGGTGTTGTTGCTTTGGGTCCAGCTCCATGTGTGATTTGAGTTGACAACTGCTGAGGCCGTTTGCTGTGCGGCACCGGCTGTCCATTCTGAACCGTTCCACGGAGGCACGTTGGATGGACTAAATTCCAACATCGGCGGCGGCGGAGTTGGTACAGGAGTTGATGTAGGTGTTCCGCCTGGGGGTGGCGTTGATGTTGAGCCACCAGGGGGCGGCGTTGCCGTGGACCCGCCAGGTGGCGGTGATGACGTCGGATTTGACCCGCCTCCGCCCGGCGTTCTAAATGTTAGCGGGCCACTAGTTATCGACCCTGTACCACCTTCGATTCTTATTATAGCGCGGGCATGATACAAGTGACCACTGGTCACAGTTATTCTCATACCGAAGGGATTAATACTACTATTCACCAGATGTTCTTCAAAATCAGTCGGACTGTCGTCTCTGCGAAGCCAAAATCCTCGACGCCTTATTATTGCACCGCCTATGTTAAATATTTCGCCTGTTAAATCAACGGATGTATTGGTTATATTGCTTATTGTCAATGTAAGAGTGGGTGAGCTTGCCGGCATTATTGTCTCGTATGCCGGAAGAACAGCACCAAACTCAAGCCAATAGCCATCAATATGTGCTCCCGTTACAGGCAGATCATAAACTGATACTATGGGCTCTTCATCATCTTCCCACCATATGGCATAACCTGGCTCGAACAACATATCACTCACCGAGTCATAATACAATCCCAACAATGGGATGTAATACATTTCTCG
>WQVF01000007.1 GCA_009781725.1 Defluviitaleaceae bacterium | reverse complement strand
GATATTAAGATTACCAAAGGCCGTTGCCGGTAACACAAACAAGTGACTCGCCTGCGTTGAGTATATTCCTCCACCGTTGGAAGACGTAGCTTCATTGTTGGTTATCGAACCACCTGTCATGGTGAACGCACCCACAACCGTTGATGATACATATACTCCACCACCTCTTGGAGCAGTGTTGCCTGTGATTACTCCCGCGGTGATATTGACTTGACCCCAGTTAACAAATATCCCTCCCCCGCCGGTATTCGACCCTGCTCCTATGAAGTGGTTGTTTTCTATCCGAGCATCTGCATGGGTCATGTTAAACGTACCACCGTTCAATCGTACACCGCCGCCACCTATATTAGGTGCTGTGCTTTCTAGAGTGTTGTCTGATATTTCTCCGCCTGACATTGTAAATGTTCCAGCTTGCAGGTGTACCCCAGCTCCTATCCAGCCTGGGCTGATGTTGTTGCTTACAGCTCCATCGTTCATTGTAAACAACCCACCACTTACCAACACTCCTGTTGCATTACCACTTATCGTACCACCATCCATTGTTACTCCGCCGCCACGTAGTAATACACCTATACCTGTATTATCGCTGATTGTTCCTGCATTCAGCACAAACTCAGATGTATTACCACTTACACTTACACTTACTCCTCCAGCTCCAACTAACCCGATTCCAACCTCAGCACCAGAGCTGTTGCCTGTTATACTTCCTCCGTTCATTGTGAATATTCCGCCGGCTACTCTTACTCCGCCGCCGCCTTCGGGCGATGCCGTGTGATTGCTTGAAATTATTCCACTGTTCATTGTGAATGTTCCGTTATGCATTAGTACACCACCTGCATGGGCAGCAAAGCTCCCTGCACCTGCTATGCTTGGGTGTTCATTATCGCTTATTGTCGCTGTTCCGTTCATTACTAAAATTGATGTTGATGATGTTATCTGAACTCCACCTACGGCAGGTGCAGTCCTTGCTGCAGCTGTTGCTGTATTATTTCGTATTATGCTTCCGTCACCCATTGTTAATATGGCATTTGTATTAATCTCTACGCCACCTACACTGAGGCCCGAGTTGTAGCGGATTGTTCCTCCTAACATTGTCATCCTTGCTTGGGTTGCCCCTGTTATTCCGGCACCCCAAAGCAGTACAGCACCATGCTGCATTCCGCGTACATTTTCTATCACGCTTCCTACATTCATGATTAGTTCGCCGCCGCCAGCATTGCCACCTACCTGTACACCACCGGAAGCATTTGTATTACCGGTCTCACCTCCGCTTAAGGTGATGTTCTGACCTAGGGTTAGGCTGCTGTCTACGCTTACAATGAAATGACGTTGCCATGCATTTGTTTGCGTCAATGTCCGAATATTGGCTGCACCTTCCATTGGATTTGTGCTCACTAGCGTGATGTGACGACCTGATGGGATTGTTATTGCAGCACCTGGAGCACCTGCTGGGGCTCCGAAACTGCTACTAACACCAATCGTAGTCCCTTCATCCACCAGTGCAGCATTTATCGCATTACGCAATTCTTCCCATGTGCTTACAACTACATCACTTAATAGTAGGTATACAGTGGCCACACCCGATACCCTTGAATCAGCTATCGAAGTCGCCCTTACAAAAAATATATCAGCTGCTTCAGTTAAACCTACACGGAGTTCCACAGCATTTGAATTATTTGGAGTATAAAGATATGTTCCGCTACATGTGTTTCCTTCAATAGTCCATGTGACGGTTTGCGGAGGATTGCCAGTTCCTAAAACAGTTGCATTAAACCCACGAGAGGTACCTTGTGTAACGTGGACTGTCCCGGGGGTAATCGTAATACCTGTAATAGCAAAATCAGCCATCTCCCAGCGCGCATAAAGCCTGGTATCATTATTATTAGGCATATTGAAAGCTGGAGTCAAAGCTAGTGTAAATCCAGGGTCGCGATACCACCCTGCAAAGGTATACCCAACCCGTGTTGGATTGACAGGGAAACTCGGGACTTGCATTATTGGTGTGTTTATAAAAGCCCGTATGGTATCAATGCTTTGTGGCATTGTTGGGTTGGCGTCTGTGCCGCCAAGCACAAAGTTTATTGGCCTTGCCAATGTTATAGGCCCAGCCATATATTGAATGTCGAAATTATTAAATCCTTGAGTAAATGGACATGTCCACCTGGTCCCATGAATATTAGCTGCATACAAGGCATCGTCCTCTGGAAGACGATGCTGTCTACCATTACCGTTGATTGTTGTGTTGTTAGAAAATACAGCATTTGCGCCTATATAAAATCGATTGGTTTCTAATGCATTGCGCAAAACACCGTATGCATTAGCAGTGGGGCCACCAGGAAATAAGAGACCACTGTTAAACCCTATCCCTCCAACTACGATTGACGAATTACCGGAGATTTCCCCACCTGTCATATGAAAACTAAAGGTATAACCGCCAAGCATTCCTATTCCACCACCGGTTTGATTTGCTGTATTATTGCTGATAAAACCACCACTCATGGTAAAGGTACTTGCATTGGATACGCCTCCTGCAAAATTGGGTGAATCATTGTAAGAGATTGTGCCGCCTTCCATAGCAAACGTACCAAAATGCATATTTAATACCCCACCACCACCTGAATCAAAGAATCCAGTGGCAGCGTTTCTGTATATCTCGCCCCCTGTCATGGTAAATGTGGCTCTATTATTCATACTGGTAACGCCGCCACCACGAGTCGCTTCATTGTGAGAAATAACACCATCGTTCATGAAGAATATTTCCTCATTAACAACACCGCCACCACCATTGACACCCAAAGAGGTGTTGTTTGTTATGACGCCGCCATTCATGGTAAAGACCCCAAAAACTAGGCCTTGGGGAGGGTTACCGACTCCATTATTGTGTACACCACCAGCATACCCGCTATTATAGGATACAGTACCGCCATTCATAATAAAGTTACCCCGGTTGGTTACACCACCACCTATAACGCCAAAAAGTGTCCAGAGTCGATTAGAACGAGCCGTATTTCCTGTTATTTCGCCGCCTTCCAAAATAAAGGTACCTACATTATGCACAGCACCATCATTATGCCCGGTAATAAGGCCGTTTCTCATTGTTACGTGACCATTTATGTCTACATAAATTCCATGACCGGTTGTACCTGGTATACGAGTAACATTAACATCCTCTAACACCAAGCGAGTGGTACCCCCAAAGGGATAGTTATCACCAACCTCAATAACCCTAAAGTTGCCGCCAGCCCTAAGCTCACGCACAATCCCGCCATAGCCTCTTAGTATAACATTGGCCAGGTAAGGGACTACCAATGGGCTGGTCAATGTAATATCTTGGGTAAGATAGACAACCGTAGGCACACTGCCAAACGCACCTTCCACCGCGGCTCTTAGAGCCGATTCTGGGCATAGGGGTGATATATTTGACCCACCTAAATAGACACTGAAGGTAATACTGCTTCCGGCCATAGATACATTGTAAATCTCAATCCCGGTATTGTACCCTGCGTGTGTATAAATAATCCCGTAATATCCCACACCTTGGGCATTACCAAAACTGGTGCGTCCGCTGTTTGCCGATAGCGATGCCTGTGCTATATTGCCATTTGCATCGCCGACTGCTGCATTCCTTACCGTTGTGCCAGGCCGGAATATATATACTTCATCCTGAAAAGACGGAGTCACAGACCGAGCATTGCCCCTGAAACCGGTATTTATTCTTGTGATAGTAAGACCCGCCTGGTACGCCCCAGATACTGTTTGAAAGCGGTCATAGGCCGTTGGATTTAATCCGCTTCTATATTCAAGCAGAATAAACTCATTGACTCTGTTCTCAACAGGTATTACAAACGCAGTTGTACCGCTGGTAGAACCAAGTGGGTGCAATGTAAACGTTCCGCTGTTTGTGATTTCTACAGGAGGGTTGCCCCAACCTACATATCGCCGCATTATATGGGTGTTGGAAAACTGAAAAAGAGCACCGCTGTTGTGGGACATAATATCCCAACGACCCACTGGTGTGCCGCCATTCACAGCGTATCTGTATAAGTCGGGCACACCAAAGATGTGCATCTGTTCATGGACGATTATGCTGCTATCTAGCCATGAATAATTGGGGGAATCATCCCCTAATAGTAGCAAGCTATAATCATGAACCCGCAAACCATTAAGGGTTACACTTGTATACCCATGATAGTTGTAATACAGGGCCCATCTATGAGGCCATAAAAAGTTTGCTCCTACAGGCGGACCACCGGTAAGCACAAATGTAACGCTGTCAACACGGTTTGGGTTGATTGTGTTAAGCACCATGCCGTTAAGAATAGTGCTTCCTTCTACAGCTCTTACTGCACGTGCCAATAACTGCTGACCACGGTGCTGGCCTTCTCTTGTGGTCGGGTCATAGCCAATCGGGTTAGTTCCCGCATTAAACGGCATAAAATACCCTCTTGGCTGAGAAGAACGATACATAATAACTGTACTATTATTCATGCCAACAAGAGTGGAATTCAGTTCGAGTATCCCGCCGGAAGCAGCATACATATAGCTCCTCAAAGATGATTGAGGTCCGTTGAATCTTTCTTCAATTGTGTTAGCGAGTGTCGGGGTAATGGTGTAAGGTTCGCCATAAAAAGTAATCAAGATAACAATATTTTCGATTACGCCACTTATTGGAGCGCGCACCATGTTAAATCCAGCCCCAGCCGGTTCGATTCCTTGCGCTCCAAAGGGAGTTATTTCCTCAGGCATATCCATACTGCGCACAAGATGAGCGTTGACCCCAAAGTCGATATCCGCAGTAGTTATACCATGGGAGGAGATAGGTAGAGCCATCCGTGCCAGGCTATTGGCATCATAGAAACGGCCATCATTAACCGCTACCCTACTTGAATGACTAAGTATGCCGTTTCCATCCAATGTGGCATAGACCCAAAATCCCGTCTCGGGATGCTGGAGTATTATTCTGCCTTCGCTATCGTGTAGATAGTTAAAAAACTCATCGCCACTAACGAAAGCATTAAGCGTAGTGCCGTCAGGTTGCTCCACCGTCATCGGAATATTAAACAACGGGGCAGCCATTACACTTACGGACATTACAGCAAACATCACTACAAGTGATGCTATTGCTGCCAGAAACATTTTTGGCGCGAATGACTTTTGTCGATTTTTCATTGTTCATTGCCTCCTATTTCTACACATAACGAGATTGTTTGCGTAAAATTACCATGCATATCATGCAATGTCAACAAATTTCAGCAGTGCCCTTCTCGTCAATTGACTTAATCGACAATTCTATGCGACTATCCAATTAACCCATACGATAATAAAAATAGCCAAGTAGTGTGAATGATAAATCTAGTAGAGCATCAAGAAAAGTACGAAACAAAAGAGAACTGTCACCAATATCTCCATGACGAATTTTGCTGCTGTTTTTACAGATGTTACTGAGCTTTCAGTATTTTTGATAGGCTTGTTTCTTCCTGCATCTCTTCTGACAGTCTACTCAACATGATTTAGTGGATTCACAATATGCATGCGCGTATATACAAGATACTTTTTGGTCCAGGCAATAAAAAAACTCCACCCACATAAACAGAGAGTGGAGTTTTTGATTACTATCACAAATGTATAGCTATGATATGCTTACCAGCCGATAATTGCACTGCCTTGACCCATGGCAAAGCTACCTGCGCCAACCTGTACACCACCAGCATCGGTGCCTGTTCTTAGGGTGATGTTACGCCCTAAGGTCAAGCTACCGTCTACTATAAAGTGAGCCTGGTTGGCGTTTTCCTGGTCCAAGATGCGGACATTGGCTGCAACTGCGGCCTGGTTGGAGCTGACCAAGGTAATCTGCCGGTTGGCTGGGATTACGATGGCGTTGCCAATGGCAGGGGCCGGGGCGTAGAAGCTGGTTAGGATATAGATTGTTGTGGGAGTGTTGGCAGGTGCGGCGTTGACTGCTGCGCGTAGGGCTTCCCAGGAGGAGACGCCGTGTTCTTCACCCAAGCGGCCTGTGTAGTTGATGTCGTAGTTGTTGATGGGATGGCCCCAGATGCTGGCGCTGCGCGTGGCTATGTGGGTTAGATTGGCGTAGTTGAGGGGAGGGGCTGAGGGACCGTTGCCTGCTGTGTTACCGTAGAAGGTTACGTTGGGGCCGATGTTGAGACTGTTGAAGGCTGTTGCAGGGACTAGTGGTGTGTGGACGACCCCCCATACATATATACCTCCGCCATCTCGCGTAGCATGATTATCAGTCATATAACCGCCTGTCATTGTAAAAGAACCTGTACCACCAGAAATTACACCGCCTCCAATCACAGCACTATTACCTGTGATTACACCTGCTGTGATATTGGTATAACCACCCCCCGCATTTATTCCACCACCACCAAATGGTGCGCCATGATGCCAAAAATGTGGGTTATGATTATTTTCAATCCGAGCGTTGTTACTTATCATATTAAACACTCCCGGACCAAAATTTAGAAGAGAGCCTCCAACAAGTACACCTGTACCATCGGTATCAGAAATAACTCCGCCTGACATTGTAAATACTCCACCCCATGATACATCAACACCTGCCCAAGCATTACCAGACACTTGGCCACCTGTCATATAAAATACTCCATTCGCCCTCACGCCACCATCTTCATTGCCACCAATAGTGCCGTCGTTCATTATCATTGTGCCTGAGTGAATACGAACTCCGTTTCGCGTGTTGTCGCTAATTGAACCACCATTCATAGTAAATACGCCATCATTGCCAATGTTTACTCCATTCGAGTTGCTACCATTTATGCTTCCGCCATACATCCTAAATGTCCCACGCCACACACTCACAGCACTATAATTTTCACCCCCTCGTACCCTGTTTTCTGATATGACACCATCATACATAACAAACAACGAGTTTGCAGACACGTTTACGGCACCTATAGCGTTCGCAAAGTTATTGCGTATTGCACCTCCACGCATTGTTAACCGCGATTGTACAGCTACACCGTCATCACTATGTGTGAGTGATACAGGAGTATTAATATGGACGTTTGATATTAAACTTCCATAATTCATTATTAATTCACCACCGACGTGGACATCTACACCGCCGGCAGTATTTGGTCCCCCCATAAGATGAATGTTTTGCCCAAGAGTCAAATTACTATCAGCACCTACGATAAAATGCCGCTGGCGTAGCAGCTCCTGTGTCAGCACTCGCACATTAAGAACCGATGGCCCAGTGTGAGTACTAATCAGCGTGATATTTCGACCCGTAGGTATGGTAATTGCAATACCTGTTGCCGCGAAACTACTCCCAATATGAATAGTATGAGCAACCCCAACCGGCGCGGCGTTAACCGCTGCCCTCAATGCCTCCCAGGAGTCTACAATTACCCCATCAGGCAAAGACGGTGCCGGTACTGGCATATGGCTTGTGCTTTCGCGGCTAAACTTCTGCGTCCAATGATACCTACATGCTCCAACTCCTATATCTACAAAAGTTGGGTTGAGGATATTGGATCTGTGCCCCGGAGAGTTCATCCAAACTTCAACTACAATTGCCGGTGTACGCTGCCAACGGCCAATATTTTCACCATGAACCCCTACCCCAAATAAATACCATGATATACCGGTAAATTGCCCATAAATCGGGCTATCATGGGAAAAATAATTGAGGTCAGCCATCTCTTGTGACTTAAACCGTGCGGCCATACTGATTATTGGACTAAGTGTTAACGGGTTGAGGCCGTAACGCGCTCTTTCGATATTTACTAATCGCACTATTTCCTCTTCATACCAGTTAATCCCGCCACGGTCATGATAATTAGCAACCCAAGCATCCAACTCTGCCGGAGTTATCCACCGGCTAGGTAATGTTAGTGGCGGCGGGGTTGATGTCGGTGCCGACATTGGGTCAATCAAATCCGAGGTATCGGGAGGCCCTGCTTCGGAAATACCACCCGGTGTAAAATACTCAAATGCGTCACCCTGGGTATCAAGGCGCAAATCTTCGATTGCATACTCATTCTCGTAAACCTGAACACCATCTTCATCCAGTGTCAACTCATAACCGGAAGCCCATACCACCACCGGCAAACTACCCAATACCATTGCAACTACTAACAGCAATGCCAAAAATCTTCCTCTAACTTTGTACATGTAAATTCTCCTTTTCTGCGCTATGGCGCGTACATTTTTTCTCATGACTATCTAACTATGCCCAAAAACCACAGTGGCCTGATAAGCCCCCTTCCGTGGAAGGGGGAGCCGCGGTCAGCGGCGGGGGGTTGTGTTCGCTAGCCGCAATCAATAGCTTTCTGCCATTACACTACGCAAGCCAGCAACCCCCGGCCCTTCGGGCCACCCCCTTCTCAAGAAGGGGGCTTTCTTACTCTTACCAACTTGTCCTACCCATCAGGTTTACTAAAAGCCATTACCCCACCTCCTTCTCTCATCATTACAGGAACAATCCTTCACCAACCAAACACAATGTCAGCAATAAACATATGTTCTGCCCGAATCGCGTATTTTCATATTCATGCACTATAGTGCCTCGATTTCGCGATTCCAATCTTGCAATACTGCATTCACATATGTATTGCGATGGTGCTCGGCTGCATTTGCGAACATTATATCGAACATACATATGTTCGTCAAGGGTTTTTTTGCAAAGCTTAATAGCTTCCACAAACGCACGTTCTAGCTGTGGCCCCGCATAATTCCTGAGTAAATCAATGAGCATATGAGGAAAATTTATTGTTTGCCATAATTTTTTGCTGCCAAATGACAAGATTCTGTCATTTGCAAAACAATCATTTTTGTGCAAAACGCCGGTAAAAATAAAAAATGCCTGTATGGTGCCATACGGACATTTTTGTAGCATCACATATTTTATATTCTTTTGTGCCATGCTTTTCCATCACTTCGACGAAGTGCGCATATGCATTTTTGGCACTTCATTATTTCCAGCAATGTTGCTCTCGACACCGGCAACAGTATATGAAGGACATATCCCCAATATAAGCATAATGACAAGGAGTAAGCCCCTTGAATATCACTAACAAATCAGGCATAATAAGCTATTAAAGTGGCATGAGGGGGTACCGGTTTGCCTCAACCGATAGAAGATATAATCATGAAGAGCATAATGGAACTCTTCAAAGGCGACGCAATCAAGTTCTTTGGAATAAACAAGCAGATTATATCTGCCACTACTATATCAGCAGCCGCCAGATCAGAACTTACCCATATTCACATTCAAAAGAACATCGATGACTGGGTGCTTGAGGCAGATGATAACACCTTCATCCATTTCGAATTCCAATCAGATTACGACCCTAAGGATTTGAGTCGCTTTATGGTTTCGGATGCAATGCTATACACCAGTGTTCGCAGACCAATACGTACAATTGTTGTTTATACAGCAGACATCAAGGATACAATAACTACACTGGATGCCGGTGCCATCAAGTACAATGTTGAAGCCTTTTATATGTCAACACTGGATGGTGACATAACATATGAAGCAATCCATTCAAAGGTAGCGTCAGGGGAGCCCCTGACCAAACAGGACCTAATGTCAATTGTGTTTCTCCCAATGATGAAGAGCAATGCAGACAAAGTCACCAGATTCGAAAAATCTATAAACTTATCAAAAGAAGTACCTGCAAGTGATGGACAATTGCAAATACAAGCCATGCTCCATCTACTAGCTGATAAGTTCATAAAGGACCCGGATATGCTAGTAAAATTGAAGGAGATGATTAACATGACTAGGCTAACGGAAATGATTCGCCAGGATAAAACTATCGAAATAGCAAAAAAGATGCTAATACGCGGTACCCCCATAGAAATTGTAATGGAAGATACGGGATTAGATGAACCTATTGTTAATAAGCTCGTGGAAGAGCTTAACAATGTTGCATAGAGACTAGCCACAGAACAGACCCTCAGCCTTTCGACCAAGATTATGGAATACCCTGTATATTGATTTTTCGGAAAAACTGCATATAATATACGTGTACCGCAGGTACTTGAAGTAACATTGGTAATTCAGGTGCTTCGCCACCGTTAAGCGCGACTTGTAATTCAGAGGGGGCTGTCACGCTAAGACGTAATTAAAAGCCCGTCACCCCGGGCTTGACCCGGGGTCCCCCTAGTCTTTCGACAATGGTTATGGGATCCCGGATTAAATCCGGGATGACAAGTCTTGAGATTGCGGCATTTTAAACGTGACAGCCCCTTCATTTATAAACAGACGCGCAATATGGACAAGCAGTTAGATTTCTATGAGTCATGATACCCGTACCACCCGGCGTGGCGACCATAAAGAGTATCAAAAATGAGCCATTGCCAATGTACAGGCGTCTACTTAATTTAAAATTGCGATTTTGTCGGAAAAACGCAAAGACAATCAATAGAATGGCAAAACATATACATAATTCCGTAGTAAGCGGTAGGGATTCTATAATGGCTAAAAACTGTTGTGATTTCAGTGCACTTGAGTCAGCCTGTGCAGCTTACCATTCCCCTAGCCCCAAATAACATAAAAAAGGTCAAATACCACACTTCAACCTAGTCACAAGCAACCCCTACAGACGAGTATTCAACAATAACCCAATCTCAATTGTGTTGATGGTGAATGCATATAATGTTATAATTTCGTTGAGGTGACTTATTATGTCAAATTTGAATTATCGGCTATGCAATTAACTGAAAATAATTATACAGTGGATTTTGAAACGGAGCTCCTATCAGCATCCACCGAGTCTTATGCCGCGATTGCAACCGTGCAAGGACTTACAAGAGCACACATGAACTTTGCATGGCATTAGATGCGGAGGATGATTATGAATGAAACGCTTTCGTGAATGTCACATCGGCGGTTCCGGTGATTGGTTACTTGTATACGAAAAGCGAGAAAGTGACATGATTCTTTATCAATTAGCGACAGGCTCCTATGCTGATTTACTTGGATATTAGAAACGCCAATCAAGGGTAGGAAAAACCCCGTCATCCCGGCCTTGACTCGGAATCCCCCGTCCTCATGAGACTGAGGGGACCCCGGGTCAAGCCCGGGGTGACGGGATGAGAATGTGCAACTCTTGATTCGCATTTGTAATAAATACGTACAAATCTTAACAAATTGAATGGAGAATATTCATGTCAAAAAATAATATTTCCAATGAAAAGGCATGGAATTATGCAATTGGAATAGTCCAAGTAGAGGGAATCAAGCCTTCCAGTGATTTTTTAGAGCTCGCCGAGAAAGAAAAACGTGGTGAGCTTACAAATGATGACATTCGCAAGGTCCTTATACGAAAGTATAAAGTAGTAGGGGATACTACTCATGCATGATCCGTATTTGTACGATGATTGTCCAGTCTTGCAAAACAAACTTGGGATTAAGGACAACGATTTGCTTAATAAAGCAGAGGTCGAGTTTTCTTGTGCTGCAATACATGAATACCCCCCACCCCCAACCCAAAATAACACAAAACAAAAAATAACACTTGCAATTTCATCAAAAAGGGCATATACTACCCATCAGCCTGGTCACAGGTAACCCCTACAGGCCAGATTTTCACCATAACACTCACTCGACATACAGCATATATTGCCATCAGGGGCAAGAAGGTGTTATGCACACCTCCCAGAAGTACATACAATAACGGGATTACCAAGGCTTCAACCGCAACAACCCAGTAAGAAATATGTAGCAGATATGTAATAAAAAACCCTTGATTTACTGTTCATGACGATGTAGAATGCATTCAGACGCCAACGTAAGTCGGATTTGCAAAGATGAAAATTCGACAGCTTACGCGACCTACATTGTTAAAACTTCATAATAAATGCTTACAATTGCTGTTTACCCCCGGCCATGGCAGGCCACGCAACCCCTACTTCACACTCAAAGACTTAAGCAACTGAGTACATACAACAGCGGGAATGCCATGAATGGGAGGTTAACATATTCGTCAGGATGTTAGAACATCTTGATAACAACAAAAAAATATCTCAGAAGGAGAGATGAAACATGAGAAAAGCAATGATTAAGAAATTCATTGCAGCAGTACTCGCGTTTGCGATGCTGGCAGGAGCTTTGCCGGTGTTTGCAGCTCCCGCAACCCCAACCCCACTGCCAGTGCCAGTGCGGAACCCAAATCAAGACATTTCATTGTATGTACACCATACAATAGGAACACTGGGTCAACCAGTACCCAACCCCGGTGAATGGTTGCCAGGCAACCCACCAACGATAACTGAGAACCGCGACCCTGCAACCGGCACAATCTGGCGTGCAGCACGTATACTTCCGCCAGCCCACTTCGAGCACCTGACTTATGACGATCCTATGGATCCCCCATCTGTACAGGGCGCAGCAAGAATTCCTCAAGCTGTAAGTGACGCTATCATAGCTGGTCAGCTCGGCGGAATACAGCCATCTCCATTGCCAGCAAGACGCCCTGTTACAGGTCATGCTGGTTGGTATGTAACAAGTTCTGGTTCAGCACCTGCTGTTGCCAATGCTGGCAGTGCCCCTGCTGGTGTTGCATCTGGAGTTGCAATTGACGGTGTACTCCAAGCAATAACAGGCTCTAATGGTTTAGTAACTCCAGCAGAAAGAGACCGCATAGCACTCTTTACTCCTGCTGAGATGCGAGTCAGTTCTGATGATGCTGGTCATGGCCTTTGGCTGGTATGGGAAGTATACAATACCGTAGCCGATCCACTTCCTCAAATCAACGGAAGAGACCAAGTCAGAACCCCTGACTATGGTATTATTCCTCCATTCCTAGTCAACATGCCACACTTCAGGCATTTCCCAGGTGATGGACCAGACCCTGCTCCCGCACCAGATCAACCTGGCCAATGGCTTTATCGTGTACACGTATTCCCAAAACAACCTGCCGATAGTGAGGAAGGCAAGGGAATAGTCGATATTAATATCGGTGTAGGCGGAGCCCCAGGACTCGTTGGAAACTCTATCGCTACCGAATATGCAATTATCGACTGGGCAATTTATTTGGAAATTTCGGAAGATATTCAAATGTTAGCGGCAGTACCAAATTCAAGACTGAATGAGTTTGGTGCACCAGGTGCACCTCATGCTTCTCCAATGCCCGCACCACCTGCCACCGTCGCCCCGTGGACAGCCAGACCACATATCCTAGTTCAGGATACATTGGATCACAGGCTTCGTTTGTTACCCGCGACATATGACTGGCAACACAATGCTCCAACCGGCCCTCTTACCGGCCTTGCACCTAATTCTCATACACTCGCTAATCCTCTAGTTCCAGCTGTTGGTGGTTCATGGTTCTCACTCTACACTGTAGCCAGAAATGATGCCGGTGTCGTTGTTGGTGCTCCAGTACCATTCCCTAGAGGAGCTGCTGGTGCCGCAACAACAAATTGGGAAGTTATTTTAGCAGAAACAGCTGCCGCAGCTATGTTGCCATATCCAAATCAAACTACCCCTGCGGGTGCTCGCGGCCAGCAAACCTTCTGGCTCAACATTACTCAAGTAGGTAGAGACGCCCTTCACGCTGCCCGTCCAGCAACTCTTCCATCAGGTGCAACGTCCTGGGGTGTTGAAATCCGCTTCAGAACTGTCATGAATGACCTTACAGAAGTTCATTCTGGTGCTATCTACAACGAAGCGTATATCAACTTCGGCAATCGTCCTACCAGCACAACCGGTGGGCCAGATGACACAGATACCAGAACGGTTATCCGTGACCTAGATGTTTTCAAAACCAACCCCAACGACCAAGCCCTTGACGGTGCAGTATTCTTCTTGTTCCGCGACGATCAAATGTCTGGCACCTCTGCCGATGCAATCCGTACACCACTTGCTGGTGAAGTACCAACCAGAATTGCTATTTCTGGTGGTAGAACAGGTACTTGGATTAACAGCCAACGTACTGAAACCATTAATGCTACTACTCCTCCAGTTGACTTCGTAGCATCTAATGGTGCCACGCATGCAACACCTGCTGGCGCAGAGCAAACTTTCAGGCATAACCAATGGGCAGTAGTATATGCTAACCTTGCTATATCTACTCTTCACGAAAGCGGTATCGCTCGCTTCGTTAACTTGGTTGATTCTTTGCCAACTCCCCCAGCTACCAACTGGTATCTGTTCGAAGCATTAGCACCTCATGGCGGATACAATCGTGTAGTAGGTTTCGAGCGTGTAATATTCCCAGCTCTGATTTGTACTTTTACTCACCCGGGATCAGAAACCTGTTTATCAAATCCTGGTGACTGCGTATACAGTAACGTTACCCACTCATTCCGCTTCACCAACACCCGCGACTTTACACTACCAATGACTGGTGGTGCTGGCACAATCATGTTTACCGCTGCTGGCGTATCTCTCATGGGTATTGCAGGCCTCTTCCTCTTCCTTGCTCGCAAGAAAGATAAAGCCAAAGTCGTACGTACCATCCAATAGTATCTACCCTAGCTAATATACGCTGGGCCTAAGATGGGGCAGGGTTATCCCCTGCCCCATCTTTTACAGTTATAAAAGTTGATAAAAAGTGTCTGTACATAAAGTCTTACGAAGGGAGGTCGCGTTATGAGAGTATTCTCTACCATCATGTTGATAATACTCATGCTCGTCGGGGTTGGGTTCTTTATTTACCCAGACGTTGCCAGTTGGTGGAACGGTCGTATCCAGTCCGGTATTATTGATACATATCAAGCCGAAGTTGCCAACATTCAAGAAGATCTTATAGACGCCGCCCTCCAACGTGCCATCGACTTTAACGAATCGATCACCGCAATCAATATCAACGACCCCTTTGCAGAAATCGACGCTCTGCCAGAGGAGTACATGAGCACCCTCAATGTTAGCGGTATTATGGCAACAGTAGAAATACCTGTCATAAATGTCAGCATGCCTATACGCCATGGTACCAGTTCTCATGTCCTTGACATTGGTGCCGGTCACTTGGCGGGTACATCTTTCCCTGTTGGGGGACCCGGTACTCACTCTGTTATTACCGCTCACTCTGGGCTATCTAATGCTCGTATGTTTACTGACCTCCTGGACGAGCGATTCGGGTATGGCGAGCTCTTTTTTATCAATGTACTGGGCCAACGCCTGGCTTATGAAGTAATCCAGTTTGATGTCGTCGAACCTCATGAAGTGGACTTGCTTACCCTCTACTACGGAGAGGATTTTGTTACGTTAATTACTTGTACACCCCTTACCATCAATAGTCATCGATTACTGGTACGGGGTACTCGTGTACCTTATGTACAAGACATGGCACTGGCTATTGAGCCGGTTATCTCTGTTGTAGAAGCCAACTGGCGTCTTGCTACTGCCATGGGTGCATTCTTGGGCTTTGTTGTTATCTTTGCTCTATACCAAACCGTGCGTATTGTCCGTACCCGTTGGAAAAAGAGACTGGTCTCTACCACTGTTACCAATATTACAGTTGATGACGACGAGGAAGAAGACGATTATGTCTCTATTCCCGGTGCTCCCAAAGTCAACAGAAAAGGCGAGTCTGTCCAAACTGTCCAAAGGGTTTCTCATACCTATGTATATGAGCGTGTCACTCCCTTGGAAGTTTTGGAACGCGCCAATGCGCCTCGCCGCAGCTCCCATAGATTTGTTCGTCGTTATGTAATGATTGGCCTTGCCTTATGTATTATGCTTGGCGGCGCAGGAGTACTACTCTACCCACAAGTAAGACGCGTTGTAACCGACAGAGCCGCTCAAGCCTATATTCGTGACTGGGAAGACAGTCTTGATGACTCCCGGCACTATATCCAACGCCGCTGGATTAACATGCGGGCTGCTTTTCTCACCACAGTAAGCGACTTGCCCGTAGGCTATGTCAACGGCGGCCAAATTATGCATCATACCGTACCAGGCAACTATTACTACGGGGAAGAAGACAGAGTATATGTCACCATCGGTAATCTTACCTTTGAGAATGTAAGCCAACTGGCCGTAAACACTGACGGATATCTCACCCTTGGGGGAGTGCCTCTAGGGGAAAACGGCAACCTCACCGTAGGTGACCTCTTTATCGCCACCAATGGTGCGCTTGTAAGCGGCAATATTCAACCCCACCCGGAAGAAGTCGGCCTATATATAGATAACAATGGCTATCTATATATCAATATCGGCGGCGGAATCTTTATCACCAACAACGGCGGCAATGTTTCTTTGAGCAATCTCTCCATCGGCCCCAGCGGCGGTCTGTATATCGGAGATGCTCCTATCAATGAAGTAATCACCCAGGGCTTCGACTACGATGAGGATTTCGACCTAGATTTTATCTTTAACTTCTGCTTGGAAACCGACCCAATGTATTGGCTCACCAATCAGATGGGCAACTACAACTACGACCTACACGAAGACGAGCAATCCCAGCTCACATCCCTTGAGTCAACGGAAGAAGTAGACTTTAGCGTCCAAGAGCTGGCTGGCTTTACCGAAGAAATGCTCGGCATTATAGAAATACCGGATATTAATGTCCGGCTGCCCATATTCGCAGGCTCCAACCACTTTAACCTACTGCGCGGGGCAGGCCATATGACCCAAACATCTTTACCCGTAGGCGGTATCAACACCAACTCCGTAATAACCGCCCACCGTGGCCTTACAATCGCAAGAATGTTTTGCGACCTGGACCAACTAAAAAACACCGACGCAATAATCTATATCCGTAACCCGTACCAGACCCTAAGATACCAAGTTTTTGGTTACACAATTATCCCTGACCGCCTCGCCTTCGAGGAAAGAGGCTACATCATGGTGCAAGAAGGCAGGGACATGATAACGCTATTAACCTGTCACCCTTTCAGGGTAAACAATCAGAGATTACTGATATTTGCTGAACGAGTACCAGATTAGCCGGGAACAAACGGCTAAAAGAAGGGTTCCAGTTAATATATACACCTCACGGGAGGAGAAATATAAATGAATACACCAATAGTAAACAGTGAGCAATTACAGAAAAAGACATTATCAAGAGTGTTAATGATTGCTCTAGTAGCGGTAATTGCAATGGCCCTAGGGGTACTAGCACCCTCAAGGAACATGGTTGCCGATGAAAATGGCAATGGATATGAAAACGGCGAAGTAAGCGATCCTAATGGGAACGGAAATGGTAATGGAAACGGTAATGGGAACGGAAACGGTAATGGGAATGGAGAAATAACCCTCCCCAGCCCTGCCCCTGTCGATCCCACAATCGGTAGTAATATTGAGGTCGACTATAGCGATGCCGAAAGCCCCTCCGTTATATTTATCGCCGACCCTGGAGTAATTAATGGCTCTCAATATCAAATTGTCCATGTTCCTGGTGGGGTTATAAATAGTGCAAATTATGAAAACTATCTGCCTCCACATCCGACAAAACCAGGATATCTATTTATCGGTTGGGCAGAGTTATTAGCAAACGGAAATGTTGGTTGGGTTTTGTATGCAATGCAGGAAACTTTGGGTTCACACCCGCCAATCAGTGATGACCATCCTTTTGCCATCAACCCTACACCTACCACAATAACTCACGGCAGGATATTCTTCGCTGCATTCAAGCCTGTTATTCTTATTGAAACACCCACCCCACCACCACACCTATACCGTATCGAGTTCGACCCTGACGGCGGTACTCTTCCTGACGATGTAGAGCAAGTATCACACCACGAATACGGTACAGTATTGGATTTCCCAACACCTACTCGCCCTGGTTATGTCTTCCTTTACTGGACATATAACGGCGAACGGGTAACCGGTGATACTCATACTGTAGTGGCTGATGCTATATTTGTTGCCCGTTGGGAACCTGAAGCAACACCCACGCCAGTCCCGCCACCCCCTGGAGGCACTCTTTATTTCAGAAAAGCGACTCATACATTGTATGACACTCCTCGCGTTATAGAGGGATTGCCTGGCGCAACATTTGCACTCGAGCGGCGTAATAACGGCAACGGTAATGGTACAAATGGCCTGTGGACTCCTGTAGAAACTGCTACATCCGATGCAAATGGATGGGTCAATTTTGAAGCAGAGTTTACTTCAAGCGCAACCTATCGTATAAGAGAAACCCAAGTACCAGCTGGCTGGATACTTCCTGGCGGCCATTGGCAATTTTCCACGGACGCAGCCGGACAAATGACTACTCAAATCACAGCACATGCCGGAAACCCTCAATTTGTGCTACACATTCCTACAGGGCAAACTGACGAGCAGTTGCATGTTGGTAACTTCCCAATAGCTACTCCAACGCCCTCGCCTTCTCCATCGCCATCGCCTTCTCCATCCCCCTCGCCATCGCCTTCTCCATCCCCCTCACCATCGCCTTCTCCATCCCCCTCACCATCACCTTCTCCATCCCCCTCACCTTCACCTGGGCCTACAGCTTCACCTACCCCCTCTCCATCACCAGGGCCTACAGCATCGCCTTCACCATCACCTTCCGCCACACCAAGACCTTCACCATCGGCGACACCAAGGCCCTCACCCACACCCACTGGCGCGCCATGCCCGTCGGCTACACCACGACCCTCCAACCAACCCGGCTATAGACCCAACCCACCCACCAGCCCGCTAACCATATCCTTCGCAATATTCGGGTCCATGATTGGCCTAGGAATAGCGGCCTACGGCATAGTAACCATAACCAAGAAGCAGGCCGCAGCCGCAGGAGAATACAAAGCCAACGAAGCACGCTACAACCGCGAAAAACGCTTGGATGACAAACTCAACTCCGACGATAAGTAATAATATGTAAGGGAAATACGAATATAAGCAAAACAGAAACCCCCGCAAGCCTCTGTAAAGATAGGGCTCGTGGGGGTTTTGCCATACTTGAATAAAGAATTGACAATGACACCAATGATTCCACACGGTTGCATGTGCAACTATATATTGATATTATAGTACCAGGAGGTGATATAATGGCAGCCAAAACCAAATCCGCAAGCGTAAATGTACGCCTATACCCCGAGCTCAAGGAAGAAGCCGAAACCATATTTGCATACCACGGCCTAACCTTACCCGAGGCAATCACAGTATTTCTAAACCACGCCCGCCACGCAGGAGGCTTTCCCTTCGAGCTACGAAGCAAGAAACGCTGGCATGATCCAGTTTCTCTGGCCGCTCTAGAAGAGTGCAAAGAAATCGCATCCAACCCAAGTGCATACAAGAGCTTTAGGAGTGCTGAGGAGCTTTTTGCATTCTTAGACTCAGAGAGTAACGAAGATGTATAAGCGTGAAGTAAAGTTATCGTCGCAATATAAGCGCGATTATGAAAAAGCAAAGAAGCAAGACAAAGATTTGACACTCTTGCGCGATGTGATAGGTCAATTGGCAAATGATGAACCATTATCCCCAAAGTACCGTGACCATGCTCTCAAAGGCAAATGGAAAGGCCATAGGGAATGCCATTTAACCCCTGATTGGCTGTGGTTTATCGGAAGATGAGGGATAACGGGCTTATACTGCTATTGGTACGCTTGGCTTCCCATAGCGAGTTGGATTTTTAACCCCATCAAAAAAAGGCCTGTCACGTTAAGAAATCAGTAAACATCAGCCTCGTCATCCCGGCCTTGAGCCGGAATCCCCTATCCTTAATCGAAAGACTATGAGGACCCCGGGTCAAGCCTGGGGTGACGGGCTTTTGTATGCTTCTTAACGAGACAGCCCTTTTCTATTGGAGTAATGGGATGTTCGACTACATCATGCCCATCCCACCGCCGCCTCCTGGAGGCATTGGGGGTTCTGGTTCCTTAATATCTGTTACTACAGCTTCGGTGGTTAGTAGGGTTGCCGCCACGCTGGTTGCGTTTTGTAGTGCGGTACGGGCTACCTTGGTCGGGTCTATGATGCCGGTCTCTACCATGTTCACGAATGTCTCAGTTAACACATCAAAGCCTGTACCTTTTTCCTTGCCCTTGAGGGCGTTTACCACTACCGGGCCTTCAAGTCCTGCATTGCCCACGATTTGTCTAAGGGGTGCCTCCAAGGACTTGATAACGATTTGGGCACCTGTTTTTTCGTCTCCGACAAGGCCGTCAATCACTACCTGCACTTTAGGGGCTGCATGGATAAATGCAGAGCCGCCGCCGCTGATAATGCCTTCTTCTACCGCTGCGCGGGTAGCGGAAAGGGCATCTTCCATGCGGAGCTTCTTCTCTTTAAGCTCTGTTTCCGTAGGTGCGCCCACTTTGATAACAGCTACACCACCGGCCAGTTTAGCCAAACGCTCTTGGAGCTTCTCTTTATCAAATTCAGATGTGGTTTCTTCGATTTGTGATTTGATTTGGGCTACACGAGCATCGATTGCGGATTTGTCACCGCCACCGTCAATGATGATGGTGTTTTCTTTTTCGATTTTAATGCCCTTGGCTTGGCCCAGGCTTTCCAAGGTAGCCTCCTTAAGCTCAAGGCCCAGCTCGGAAGAGATAACTTGCCCCCCTGTAAGGATAGCGATATCCTCAAGCATTGCTTTACGGCGATCTCCGAATCCGGGAGCTTTTACAGCAGCACAGTGGAATGTTCCGCGAAGCTTGTTGAGTACCAGAGTCGTAAGGGCTTCCCCTTCTACGTCTTCTGCTACGATAAGGAGCTTGCTGCCAGTTTGAACAATTTGCTCAAGTAGGGGCAGGATTTCTTGTACGGTGGTGATTTTTTTATCGGTGATTAGGATATAGGGGTTATCCATTTGGACTACCATTTTTTCCATATCAGTACACATGTAAGCTGACAGATATCCACGGTCAAATTGCATACCTTCAACCAGTTCCAGCTCGGTGTTCATGGTCTTGGACTCTTCTACTGTAATAACGCCGTCACTTGAGACTTTTTCCATAGCCTCGGCTACCATGCTGCCTACTTCTTCATTGCCTGCGGATATTGCGGCAACTTTGGCAATATGGTTTTTGCCGTCTACGTTTTGGCTCATACCTTGGATGGCGGAAACAGCGGCGTCGGTGGCTTTTTGCATACCGTTGCGCAGGATTATTGGGTTGGCTCCCGCCGCGATATTTTTAAGGCCTTCCTTTACCATTGCTTGGGCCAGTACTATTGCAGTTGTGGTGCCATCACCGGCTACGTCATTGGTCTTTGTTGCTACTTCTTTAACCAGTTGTGCGCCCATGTTTTCGAAGGGGCATTCCAGTTCGATTTCCTTTGCTATGGTTACGCCATCGTTGGTTATGAGTGGTGTGCCGTATTTTTTATCCAGCACTACATTGCGGCCTTTTGGGCCGAGGGTGATATTGACGGTGTCAGCTAGTTTGTTGACACCGGATTCAAGAACTGTACGCGCATCAATGGCGTACTTAATTTGCTTTGCCATGTAATTGTAACCTCCTTTGATTTAATTACTGGACTATCGCGAGAATATCGCTTTGTCTTACGATGATATGCTCATCTTCGCCGATTTTTACTTCTGTACCCGCGTACTTGGAATAGATTACCTTGTCGCCGGGTTTTACTTCCATTACGACTTCCTTACCGTCAACAACTCCCCCTGGGCCTACTGCTACAACTTGGGCCTGTTGGGGCTTTTCCTTGGCTTGGCTTGGGAGCACAATGCCGGATTTGGTTGTTTCTTCTGCTTCCAATTGCTTGATGACTACGCGATCGCCTAGTGGTTTGAGATTCATAACGTACCTCCTTTTATTTAAATGGGGCTCTGCCCCAAATCCCGCCGCTCCGCTGGGCAAAGCCCAGCTACGCTTCCTTCGGGGCCACGCCTTGCGTGGTTTGAGCTGTTAGCACTCTTGCAAGGCGAGTGCTAACATCGTTAGTTTAGTATTGCCAATAAGTTTATGCAAATGCAATTATTGCCAGTTATGCATGATTTTAGCCCGAATTTGCTTAGTTTTAGCCGAGAACATAAAGATTTCTCTTTCGGATAGGTATTTACAGGATATTATTTAGTTTTTCTGCTAATTGCAATCTCATGCAGAAGATTATACCTTATACGCATTAGTTCCAAGTAAAACTCCTTTTGAATCTTTGGCATTACAGCCAATGCACCTATCGCCTCTGGTATATCGTCAACAATATTTACAATCACACTCATTTCGAATTTATCTACGAAACGCGAAAGGGCTGCATTGCAGTCAATATTCTCGCCGCCCTTGATAAAGTCAAAGGGGTTGATTCTATGTCCCTCATTGTCAAGTCCAGTGTACTTGTATACGCAACGTGGGGTTTTGTATGCATCTTCTTTCATGGCCTCGACGTCACCTAACCGCTTATCCATTTGTGTAAGGCTTCGCTTGTTGAAAAAGGCATTGCCGTTGTCGTATACAGGCGCGAGGCTCATTTTATCATCCAGATTTCATCATCAACAACGATTGCATCTTTTGCGCCTGCGTCTCCACCATAGAACACACCTCTTGCTGTTTTGGCTTCATCAAAGTTGATTAATTTAATCATTCGCCTCAACCTTTCAGCACTTCATCCACATCCTGCAATCCTGCTGGGATATTAATATTCTGAGGGCAATGCTCTATACAGATACAACAGTCTATACATTTATCGGCCTTTTTTTCTGGAGCCATGGTGGCGTACATCATTTTCCGGTTCCAGTCATACTTATTGTCCCCTCGTTTTATTTCGTTGTATAGAGCGAAGCATGTAGCGATATCTATCCCTTGAGGGCAGTGCTCGTGGCAATACTTGCATCCTGTGCAGGCTATATCGGATATTTTACCCATTTCTTCAAGTATATTTTCAAGTAGGGCATTTTCTTCAGGGGTTAGGGGCTTGACGTTTCTGAAGGTTTTCAGGTTATCCTGTACCTCATCCAAGGAGGTCATTCCGCTTAGTATGCTCGTTACTCCCTCTAACGTAGCGGCGTACTGCATTGCCCAGGAAGCGATGGAGCGATTGGGGTCGTGGGCTTTGAGCAGTGCCTCAGCAGCAGAGGGAAGGCTGGCCAACGTACCACCTTTTATGGGCTCCATAACAATTATAGGCTTATTGTGTCTAAGGGCCAGGGCCTGCCACTCCCCGGCAGGCCCACGAAGTATATCTACATAATTTAGCTGAAGTTGAACAAACTCCATGGCTGGATGGCGGTTTAGTATCCGCTCCAGGTACTGGGTAGAGCCGTGGAAGGAAAAGCCCGCGTGTTTTACCAGGCCTCGCTTTTTGGCCTCCAGCACAAACTCAAACATCCCTATGTCCTCAATATGCTGCTCACGGGCATCTGTTATGGAATGCACCAGGTAGAAATCGAAATAGTCCAGTCCGCAGCGTTTCAGGGATTCTTGAAGGAGGTCTTCGCAGTCCTTGGGTTTTGTGATGCTCCAGGGGGGCAGCTTGTTTGCAATCATATAGCTATCCCGAGAATGGCGGCTGACCAAGGTTTTATTTAATAGCTCTTCTGAGCCGGCATAGGCATGAGCCGTATCAAAATAGTTGTAGCCGCTTTCCATATAGGTATCTACCATTTTGGTGGCTTTGGATATATCCGGCATACGCATTGCCCCAAAGCCCAGGCTGGGGGTACCTGGGGCTAGGATATCTTTGTGAGTCATGGGACCTCCTTTTGTCATTTTTGCCGACTCCGCTCTCATTGTTGTGGATTATAGCAGCTCCTTTGTCTTGGCTACCACATTGTCTACCGTAAACCCATATGCCTTAAACAGCTCACCTGCCGGTGCAGACGCGCCAAAGCCTTCTACGCTTATTACTGCACCGTCAAGGCCGGTGTACTTATGCCAACCGAAGGGAGAGGCTGCTTCTACTGCCAGGCGGGCTCTTACGGCCTTGGGCATAACGGACTCTTTATATTCGCAGCACTGAGATTCAAAGACCTCCATACTAGGTACGCTGATAACCCTTGCGTGGACTCCTTGCTCCTTGAGTACGGCTTGAGCATTGTAGATTAACTCAACTTCCGAGCCGCTAGCCATCAGCAGAACATCAGGTTCCCCAGTTGCGGGGTTGACTCCGTCAACAAGGACATATGCGCCTTTGTAAGCTCCTTCTCCCGAGCCTGGGAGCAGGGGCAGGTTTTGACGGGAAAGCACCAACGCGGTGGGGCCGTCGTTTCTGGACAGTGCCATAATCCATGATGCAGCGGTTTCCCGGGTGTCTGCAGGACGATATACCCAAAAACCGGGGATGGAGCGCAAGGCCGCAAGCTGCTCAATGGGCTGGTGAGTCGGGCCGTCTTCCCCTACCCCAATGGAATCATGGGTCATAATATAAATTGCAGGCAGGCCCATAAGGGCTGCCAGTCGCATTGCGGGCTTCATATAGTCACAGAAGACAAAGAACCCTGCCACATAGGGCCGCAAACCCCCATGAGCGGCAAAGCCGTTAGCAATAGCAGTCATTGCATGTTCCCGTATGCCGAAGTGGAGGTTGGAGCCAGTGGGAGTGGCTGCACTATAGCTTCCCCTGTCTTTCATCAGAGAAAGGGTGGAGGGTGCAAGATCGGCGGAACCACCGATTAGCTGAGGCACTTTTTTAGAAAGAATTTGTAATACCTTCTCTGAAGATGCCCGGGTAGCGATTGCCCCCTCGAACAACTCACCAAAGTTGGCTTCCAGGTTACAGAAGTTTTCCGGTAATTTATTTGAATGCCAGTCTTCCCAAGCCTGCCAATCCGCAGGGAAGATATTTTTGTATTGAGCCGCTTTTCCCTGCCAGGCGGTTTCCGATTCTTTTGCGGCAGCCTGCCATTTGGCAGCGGCATCTTTTACCTCTTGTGGAACATAGAAGGACTCTCCATGGGGCCAGCCCAGGGTCGCCTTGGCTTCTGCTATTCCCTCGTCCCCAAGGGGTGAGCCATGAACCGCCGCTGTGCCTTGTTTTGGGGCACCAAAGCCGATGACTGTCTTAATTTCGATTAATGATGGCTTGTCGGTGACAGCTTTTGCGGCTTCCAGAGCCTTTGCTATGGCTTCCATGTCATTGCCGTCTTCCACATATTGCACATGCCAATCACAGGCGACAAACTTACCCCGGACATCCTCAGTAAAGGATATCTCCGTGTTCCCTTCAATGGTGATATTATTGGAGTCGTACAGCAGAACCAGTTTGCCCAGCTTTAACGTCCCTGCGAGGGATATAGCCTCAAGGGCAACCCCTTCTTGCAAACAGCCGTCGCCACATAGGGCATATGTGTAATGGTCTACTAGCTTAACCTCTGGCTTATTGAAGCGGGCGGCAAGATAATTCTCCGCCCAGGCCATACCTACGGCATTGGCAATCCCCTGCCCCAGAGGGCCGGTGGTAATTTCCACACCAGGAGTGTGGTCATATTCCGGGTGGCCTGCTGTTTTGGAATTATATTGGCGGAAGGCCTTAAGGTCTTCGATGGTCATGTCATAGCCAAAGACATGAAGCATACTGTAAAGCAAGGCGGAGCCATGCCCGGCAGATAATATAAACCTGTCTCTGTCCTTCCAATCAGGATTGGCAGGGTTATGCTTCATGGTGGACCAAAGGGCTAAGGCCATTGGGGCAGCACCCATGGGCAGACCAGGATGGCCGCTTTTGGCCTTTTGGATAGCCTCGACGCTTAGGAAGCGTAGGGTGTTGACTGTAGTTTGGTTTGCGATTGGTGGTAGATTAGACATTTTATTTCTCCTCTCGTGGTACGTATATTAAATCATTCCGGGGTAACGCATTGCAATACATATAACCCCTTCTTTTTGTACAAAGTACGGCATTCGTGGAAGATTTCACTCAGGACAGCTATTGCGCTCTCTGCGCCGTGCTTTTTTTGTATAACAATGTACAAGGCTCCGCCGGGAGCAAGATGCCGTGCCGCATCCCGATACAGGCGATACATAACATCCTTGCCCGCATGTATCGGCGGGTTGAGGACAATATTATCATATATAAATGGAAGAGATGCAAAGCCATCAGAATAGATGCACTGTGCCTCTACCCTGTTGCGGGCGGCATTCCTCGCGGCATATTCCACAGCGATGGGATTAACATCGCTCATTGTAATTTGAACCGGATAGACCACCCCAAGGACAATCCCGATTGGGCCATAGCCGCAACCTAAGTCCAGGGTAGCACCAGTCAGCGAGGGCAAATTTTCCATAAGAAGAATAGAAGCTGTATCTACTTTGTCGCAAGAAAAAAGGCCATTGTTTGCCAGGAACTCAAAGTCTCTGCCAAAGATATGAAGCTTGAGCAACCGCTCCCGGGTCAAAACGGCGTGATTCTCCGTGAAATATTGACTCATAGGAAAATATTAATTCCCCGGGAAATAATTTGAAAGTGCAACTCCCCGACCTCGGCACCAGGCAATTGGTAGGGGGATATAATGCATTTCTCTTCAGCTGTGTAGCCCTCCCCGTTTTTCACTTCATGCAAATTGCCATCAAGGCTTATATACTCTACCCCACTCTTGAGCCTAATCCGTACATCCTCCCCTTGGGCAAAGCTCACCGCCTTGAGCCGGTGATGCTGTCCTATCATCAGAGACGGAAAAATAAGCATGGTCTTTGGCCTACTCAGCCTTTCCACCAGGCATATGGTAATCTTGCCGTCATCTAATTGCGCCTGAGGGCATATATGCAGCCCGCCCCCATAGTACTGCCCGTTGCAAACTGCAACTAGGGTGTATTCCCCCTCATGTACTACTCCGTCAATTGCGATTTCCAGAGGCATATTGGTATGCTGTGCGATGCTCTTATAAACGGCGGCAACATAGGCATATCGCCCTAAACGCTGTTTGTATGCAATGGCATTGCGCACCACCCGGGCATCCAGGCCAATATTTCCGATATTAAGATAGGCCATCCCGCCAACTTTCATAAAATCCGTTGCCACGGTCCGGTTGGTAGTAACAGCTTCAAAGAAATCCCGGGCGGAGGCCTCCTCGTTCCTTTTTTTGTATCGGGCTAAAGCCTTTTTCTTGCCCCCCGCAAGGGTCATAACAAAATCATTACCGCTACCACCGGGAAATATCCCAAGAGGTACAGGAATTGGGCCGTCAAAGGCATCTGCCATTCCCGCCACAATTTCCTGCATGGTGCCGTCACCGCCGATTCCTATGATTCCAGAGCTTCCGGCCTGGCAAATAGCCTTAGCCTTCTCATATGCATCCATCGCAAACTCCGTCACAAGCACCTCGTAAGGCAGGCTCGCGGCATCAAAAAGCCGGGTAAGAAGGGGCACCTTACTAAGGGTCCGTCCTCGCCCGGCTATTGGGTTTACGATTATATGATGCATTTGGCTGCCCCTTTTGGCTTTAGTAAAAATATGTACTAACTTTACCGCAAAATAGTAAAAATCGCAATAAAATTAATGTTTGACACAGGCGAAACCAATGCTACAATGCAATAAAAATGAAAAGAGGGAGCACATGAAGCCATTGAAGGCCATACTTATCGGCGCAGGGCAGCGGGGCAACGCATATGCCGAGCACTCAAAGGATTTCCCCCAAGACATAACCATAGTGGGAGTCGCTGAACCTCATGAAGCCAGAAGAGAGCAATTTACAACCAAGTACAACATCCCAGAAGAAAACAGCCTCTACACCTGGGAGGATGTATTCACTCGGGAAAAATGGGCTGACGTCGTATTAATCTGCACACCAGATGATTTACACTATTCTCCAACTATGGCAGCAATAGAAGCAGGCTACGATATTTTATTGGAAAAACCCGTATCTCCAAGCCAAGCCGAATGCGAGGAAATAGCCCATGCCACCGCCGAAAAAGGCGTAAAAGTCGTGGTATGCCATGTTATGCGTTATACCCCATTCTGCAAAGAAATCAAAAAAGTCCTGGACAGCGGAGAACTGGGCAAAATCATGACCATCGTACACAACGAAAACGTAGGCAATATACATTATTCCCATAGCTTCGTAAGAGGCAACTGGCGCAATTCATATGAAAGTAGTCCCATGATTTTGGCAAAGTCATGCCATGATATGGATATGCTGCAATGGTTTATAGACAAAAAATGCCTGCGGGTATCATCCTTTGGCCATCTTTCCTATTTTAATATGGAAAACCGTCCAACGGATGCGCCCCCACGCTGTACCGACGGTTGCACAGTGGATTGCCCTTACGACAGCCGTAAGCTTTATCACAATAATCAACATGATTGGTTCAGATCTGTTGCCACCGGCAAGTTCGACTCAACAGACGAGGAAGTCATGACAGCATTAGAAACCGGTCCCTATGGCAGATGCGTATACCAATGCGACAATAATGTAGTGGACCATCAAACCATAAACATGGAATACGAAGACGGCATAACCGCGCTCTTTTCGATGACGGCGTTTACACCGGATACTAGCCGCAGCATAAAAATCATGGGCACCAACGGAGAATTAAAAGGCCATACCATCCCCAATAAGCTAATCGTAACCAACTTCACAACAGGAGAAGCACGAGAAATCGACACCATCGCAACTGGAGGCCACGGAGGCGGCGACAGCGGAATAATGCATGCCTTCTGCGCCTATGTAAGAGGTGAGGATGTGCCGGGAATATCAGACATAAATGTATCGGTACAAAGCCACCAGGCCTGCTTTGCGGCAGAGGAGTCAAGGCTTAATGATGGCAAAGTGGTAGAATTATAAGCCCACTTTAATGAATTAGCAGCTAATCAAAATAACTGAGTGTCATACATCAAAAAAACGAGAGTCGGCCTTCTCTCGTTTTTTTATAGTAACGGTACATGGAGCCGTCTCGTTAAGCATTTTATGAATAATTATACACGTGCCTCGTCAACGTAAAACGTTGAGGAGCGAAGCGACAAAGCAATCCAGCAACTCAAGCCTTTTGGATTGCTTCGCTTTGCTCTCAATGACAGACTTTGCAGTAGGCATAATGCCGGTAATAGATAGACTAGCCATAGTAATATATGCAATCTACATAAAAAATCCGTATGACACCATACGGATTTTTTGTGTAGATTTATTTTATGCTAGGAAATTGCATTCGCAATTTCGCTGCAGCCTGCAGGAAACAAAAGCGGCGGAGCCGTTTTGTTCTCTTGCACATCATTAGTACTTTTGATACTCTATATCGCAGAGTGTGTAAATACAGCTATCGCACAGGTCGGGATGACACAGACGGCCCCAAGTGGGTTGCCCCAGAAGAAGCCTTCGTCGTTATCCATGCCGTGTGGGGTCATTACATCGGTGCAGGCTGAGCCTACAGGACATGCCGGTGGTGCGCCAATGTCGGCAAGAAGCCTTACACAGTGGCAATCCGCGGACAGCAATACTCCCGTAAATCCATTGCCGGAGAGCCCGCCACTGGTGGTAAAGATAGTCACAGTTTGGCCAATATGCCTAAACATGCTCTCAACAAGATACTTTGTATGGTCTACCATGGTATACCTCCTTATATAAGTTAGAAGTTGCAGCAACCCAATAGGATTGTACATTTCTATTTGTATAATATGAGGCTTGTAAAAAAAAGTGCATGGGGTGGAGTTTAATGATTGCAGTACAAATGGACCCGGCAGGGGTAAAGGATTTTATGAACCGCCTGTTGCGGGAAGATATATTGGATAGTTTCGAAGTGCGGGGCGTAGAGATGACTATCGGCACCCGTATTTCCATTGATGGCAACCTAGTCACCCAATCGGAAGACGAAAATCAAGAGAAACCCCAAGGTTATACCACGTGGGAAGCTTTGCGTCCTTTGTTATTCGCAATAATAAAAACCGGCGCAAAGCCGAAGCAAATCAAAATAATATTCTCATACAAGGCCGACGGAGCAAAAGAAATACACCCCAATGCCGCCGCCCTATTCTTAAACATGGTATATGAAAATGACATAGTAAACTTCACCACCGCCACCGCCCAAAAGGAGTTTTCCTTGGAGAAATCCCTGGATGACTCATGGGATGAATGGGTGCGTGTTCTTTTTAATGAGAAAAATATTACGGTTACAGACCGAGAGTAAAGGAGAAAAAAATGCAAACAGGTAATCTATCAATCCACAGCGAAAACATCCTACCCATCATCAAAAAATGGCTCTATTCCGACCAGGATATCTTTGTGCGGGAGCTAATCTCAAACGGCGTTGACGCTATCACCAAACTCAAAAAACTCCGGGATATGGGGGAAGCCGAAATCCCAGAGGATGAGGAATACACCATCCGTGTAGGTGTAGACAAAGAAAACAAGGAAATTACCATAGAGGATAATGGCATAGGCATGACCGCCGCCGAAGTAGAAGAATACATCAATCAGATAGCCTTTTCCGGGGCCAGTGCCTTCATGGAGAAATATAGAATTGATACCGCTGAAAATACTGAATCAAAAAGCGAAATAATCGGCCACTTTGGCCTAGGCTTTTATTCATCCTTCATGGTAGCGGAAAAAGTCCAAATCGACACCCTATCCTTCCGAGAGGGGGCCGAGGCTGTGCGCTGGGATTGCGAAGGTGGCATAGAGTACACCATGTCCCCAAGTGGCAAAACAACCCGTGGTACAATTATTACCCTACATGTAGGGGATGAAGGCGAGGAATTCCTAGACGAGTTCAAGCTCCGCGGGATAATCGCAAAGCATTGTGGATTTATGCCTGTTCCTATTTATCTGGAAAACCTGGCAAAAGAAGAAGAGCCTGATGATACTGATATAATCGACGCCGATGAAGAACCCACTCCACCACCAGTTCCAACCCCAATCAATGATACCCACCCACTATGGCTAAAACCAGCTAGCGAATGCACCGACGAAGACTACCGGGCCTTTTACCAAAAGGTCTTTATGGACTTCAAGCCCCCCTTATTCTGGATACATCTCAATATGGATTATCCCTTTAGGCTCAAGGGCATACTCTATTTCCCATCCCTTAAGCATGACCCGGAATATATGGAAGGCCAGGTCAAACTTTTCAATAACCAAGTCTATGTAGCCGACAATATAAAAGAAGTAATTCCTGAATATCTGCTACTCCTCAAAGGAGTAATGGATTGCCCGGATTTACCCCTTAATGTATCCCGCAGTTTCCTACAAAACGACAGCACCGTAAAGAAAATGGCAGGCTATATCTCTCGCAAAGTTGCCGACAAGCTCAATGGCCTATGCAAAAAAGACCGGGAAGCTTACAACGGCTACTGGGACGATATTTCCCCCTTTATCAAGTACGGCTGCATTAAGGAACGGGATTTCTATGATAAACTCAAAGCCAGCATCCTATACAAAACCATCAGCGGAGAATACCTGACCCTAGAAGAACTGACCGAAAAAACAGGCAAAACCGTATACTATGTAACCGACGCCAAGCTCCAATCTCAATATGTCAACATGTTTAACGAGCAGGGTCTGACGGCAATAGAGCTCACAACCCGCCTGGACAACCCATTTATTTCGTATCTTGAAATGTATGAAAACGAAGTGAAATTCCTTCGCATAGACTCAGACCTCACTGACGCCCTCAAAGGCGAAGGCGAGGACGAAACCAGCGAGGACCTGCAAGCTTATTTCCGAAAAGTACTGACCAAGGAGAAGTTAGGCGTTAAGCTACAGTCCCTTAAATCCGAAGGTGTATCTGCGGTAATTCTACTAAGCGAACAGTCCCGCCGTATGCAGGAAATGTCCAAGATGTTCGGCGGCGGTGAAGGCCTGCCCCCGGGGATGTTTGAAGAAGAGCTAACCCTAGTGCTTAACAGCAGCCATAGCCTGGTAAAGCTATTCCAAGACCTACACAAAGAAAACGCCGACAGCCCTGATGTAGAGCTCATTGCCAAGCAGCTCTACGACCTGGCAATGCTAAGCCATAAGCCACTAGAAAACGAACAGATGAAAGGGTTTATTGAGCGGAGTAATAAAATTATGGAGATGGCGGCAAAGAAATAACACTGTTATTGATAAACTGTAAAGATAACCGGCTGTCCACTACTAAGGGGCCGGTTTTCTTTTTGTAGTTATAGCGAATTAATTCGAAATCAGTCCAGCCTGTCGCCGAAAAAGCGTTGAGGCGTCCGCTATTTTCGGCTCGGTCTGGACTGTTTCTCATTTAATTCGCTATACCTTGCATTGTTGTATTTTGAGAAGTTTTGCCATTACTCCGCATTTTCGTAAAACCTGTAACGAATCGCAATCCTAATCGTCATATGAGTAGAGGCAGGTGAACCCCGTGGATTTTGATGAGGTCTATCATAGATACTCAAAAGATGTTTTCAAGTTTTGTCTTTCACTTTGCCGCAATCACGCGGTAGCGGAGGACATAACTAGTGAAGCATTCTTAAAAGCAATCAAATCAAGTAACAGCTTTAGAGGTCAATGCTCTATAAAAGTGTGGCTTTGTCAAATTGCAAAGAATACTTATTATGATTATCTTCGCAAGCATTCAAGGATTACCGGGCTTACCAATGATATGCAAAGTGATAGTGATTTTGTGTATGAGTTCCTTGATAAAGACGAAGCCTTTAGAATCCACAAATGTTTGCATAAGCTTGATGACCCTTACAAAGAGGTATTCATGCTGCGGTTATTTGCAGAGTTGCCGTTTTTAGATATCGGAAAGATTTTTTCCAAGTCTGAAAGCTGGGCAAGGGTAACTTTTCATCGTGCCAAAATAAAATTAAGGGAGAGCACTCAAAATGATAAAATGTGACGTAATTCAAGACTTGATACCCCTTTATTCTGACGCAGTCGCAAGCGATGGCAGTCGCGCATTGGTTGATGAGCATCTCAAATCTTGCACTGTATGTGCGGAAATATTGACCGCATCCAACGATAACAACGAGACGGCGATTTTTGGCACAGACAACATTGAGATTAACGCATTGAGAAAAATAAAACGGAAAATACTAAAGAAAATTACTGTGATAGGGTTTTCTGCGGCAGTTTGCACAGCTATTCTTATATGGATAGTGTTCACATGGCGAATTTCGATACCTTTTGACGCTGACAACATAACAGTTCATCCCGTAAACACGATACAACCATCTGCTTCAATGAGTATTGTCATTGATGAGTACGAGTCTATGAACAGTTTCCCAATACTTGACATACGCAATAATTACTCTAGCGTTGGTTTTATGCAAATAGATGACGAACTTTTTGTAAGGATTGAAGGCACATTTTATACACGTTTCCTCAGGCAAAGCGGTTCTGGGCGTTGGTTTACAACTGGAGACCCTAATTTGATATCATTGGCATTTATAGGGTTTCCAAACGATAGTTGTCATCGGTATGAAATCGGAGAGGACATTAACAGGATATACTATATGCATGCTAACTATAATAGACTTTTTAGACTTGCGTCTGACGACGCCACAGCTGAGGATGCGAGAATCGCACTTGATAGAGCAAAAAGAAATGCTGTTCTTGTGTGGGAAAGATAGCAAGATAAAGGGGTTGTACACTAAACCCATGCTTTATCATTTGTGCATTTCCAATAAAAGGGCTGCCTTATTAAGCATTTTTATGAATAATTATGCACTTGCCTCGTCATTGCGAGGAGCGAAGCGACGAAGCAATCCAGCAAATCAAACCTTGTGGATTGCTTCGCTTTGCTCGCAATGACAGGCTTTGCATAGATATTCATGGTTTTTGCTTAGCGAGACAGCCCCTTTCTATGCATATTGTATAATTATTGCATGAGGTACAAACACAACAACTTCCAAGCATTCTCCACAGCCTTCATATGGCTACGCTCCATACCATGGCTTGCCGCAACTCCCGGACCTATTAGGGCTCCTTTTATATCATGGCCGGCATACCTGGCAGCGGAAACATCCGAACCATACATAGGATAGATATCTACAGCATAAGACAGATTTGCTTCCTTTGCCAGATTAATCAGTCTCGTAGTAAGCTCATAATCATATGGGCCGCTGGAATCTTTTGCACAAATAGACACATCATACTCTGTACAGCTTAAATCATCGCCGATACAGCCCATGTCCACCGCAAGGAATTCACTTACCTCCCATGGCAAGTGGGATAAACCATGCCCCACCTCTTCCGATGTGGAAAATACAACACATACATTGTGAGGGGGTGTGATGTTGTTATCCTTGAGGTATCTCAAAGCCGAAAGAATTATTGCGACGGATAGCTTATCATCTAAGAAGCGGCTTTTGATAAAGCCATTGTCCGTGATTACGGATTTTGGGTCATAACATATGAAGTCACCTGGTAAAATCCCGAGTTTCTTTGTATCAGCGGCCGATTTTACCTCTTCATCCAACTTTACATGCATATTGCTTACTTCTCTTTTCATGTCGCTTGAGTCTTTGTAGACATGGGATGCTGGGGCATTGGATAGAATTGTGCCAGTGTATACCTTGCCACATCTGGTATAGAGCTTGCAATATTCTCCGTCCAAGGTTGGCATAATGGGGCCACCTACTGTAGATAGGCTCAGGGTTCCATCGGATTTATAGCCTCGCACTACTAATCCCAACGTGTCCACATGGGCAGATATACCTATGTTCTTTTCGCTCTTCCCCAGCACCTTGACCACAAGATTGCCTTTGTTGGTCAGGAAATTTTCATATCCCATTTCATCTACATAGGACTTGAGCTTTTCCACAACCTTTGCCGTGAATCCTGATGGGCTGTCTATGCCTATAATTTCCAGCAAAACATCTTTCATGTACGCGCTTGGTAAGTTCATATATGCACCTCCGTTTTTTAGTACATACAATATATCCTTTTGCTAGGAAATAAGAAACCCTTATTTGTTTCGTCATACCGCGCTTGACACGGGCCCCCTGTCCTTTGTCGGATGACTCTAAAGGGATCCCAGTGCAAGCCCGGGATGACGGGCTTTACACGGGCCTAGGATACGTTCCATATCGCTTTTTTTATATGCACTCCGGTTTTTTTGTGATTTACATTAAAAATAAGTGACATATACTTTTATCAGCAGTTCATTGACCCGTGAGGGGAGATTAATCTATGAATGCCATATCTGTCGGCAAAGAAAAGAAATCAAAAAAAGGTCAGGGGTTTTGGCGTGAGATGCTCCGGGACCTTTCTAGGAATCGGGCGTTGTATCTGCTGGCTTTACCTGCTATTGCCTGGTTTATCATCTTTCATTATATACCCATGACAGGGATTATAATTGCATTCAAAGATTACAATGTAATCGACGGTATCTTTGGCAGCCCATGGGCCGGTCTTCGTAATTTTGAATTTCTTATTAGGTCTGGGATTTTACGACGAGTTACCCTTAATACCCTGTTTCTTAATGCCCTGTTTCTTGTCTTTGGCCTTATAGCCCAGGTTGGTATAGCCCTTCTTATTAACGAAGTCCGGAATAAATATTTTAAACGGGTCTCACAAGGTGTGCTATTGCTGCCTTTCTTTATTTCATGGGTCATTGTTGGCACAATTTCTCTTTATTTGTTTGGTACCAATGTGGGTTTTCTTAATACTGTACGAGGTGTTTTTGGCTTAGATCCAATCAACTGGTACCAGAGCCCCCAATACTGGCCGGCAATTCTTACTATCTCACATATTTGGAAGAGCATCGGCTGGGGCAGTATCATTTATCTTGCGGCCATTGTAAGTGTGGATCAGGAGATTTACGAGTCTGCTCAGTTGGATGGCTGCAATAAAATCAAACAAATCCGTTATATAACCCTTCCATGCATCACCCCCACCATTTCTATAATGATGCTCCTTGCCATCGGCCAGATTTTCTATGGGAACTTCGGCATGATTTACAACATGGTGCGGCAGAATATCCTGCTCTTTCCCACAACAGATATTATCGACACATATGTTTTCAGAGCCTTGCGCGGAGGCGGCGGCGGAGGGCAGTTTGCCATGGCCGGTGCGGCTGGATTTGTGCAATCTACAATGGGCTTTATTACAGTCCTAATCGCAAACAAAATCGTCAGTAAGTTTAACAAGGACAACGCCCTGTTCTAAAGGAGGTGGTCATAAAAATGCGCAAACTTAAAATTTCAACAGTGGTACTGTACTTGGTCATCACCATAGTGGCCTTGTTTACACTGATTCCCTTTGTAGTTGTGGTATCCGGGTCGTTTTCAGCAGAAAGAGACTTGGTGGTATATGGCGCGAGCCTATTCCCCAGGAATTTTACAACGGATGCTTATCGCTTTTTGATGGCCAACAGGGCAAGCATCGTTACCGGATATCGTGTGACCCTTACGGTTACTGTTATCGGTACTGCACTGAGCATATATCTGACCACATCCTTGGCATATGTAATCTCGATAAAATCTGTAAAGCTTAGAAACCCCATCGCGTTTTTTGTATATTTTACGATGCTATTCAACGGCGGTATTGTGCCGTGGTTTATATGGATTGTACGGCATTTACAGCTTAGGGATTCGATTTGGGTCTTGATTTTGCCCATGGCAATGAGTGCGTTTTTTGTCATGGTTATGCGTACATCATTGGCTAGTCTGCCGGAGTCCCTGCGGGAGTCTGCAATTATTGACGGAGCTTCTGAGTTCAAGATACTTTACAAAATCATCCTACCCGTTTCTAAGCCTATCATTGCAACGATTACACTATTCTACATGCTTAATTATTGGAACGACTGGTTCCATGCTCTATTTTTTATAGATGATAGAAATCTTGTGCCCCTGCAATTTAATCTATACCGGATAGTCTCGAACCTGGCGTTTTTATCATCCTCGGATGAAATTGCCCGGACGGCAGCGCAACATGTAACCCTCCCTACCGAAAGTGTGCGGATGGCAACTGTGGTCCTAACAATCGGCCCTATTGTGTTTGTATATCCCTTCTTGCAAAAGCATTTTGTAAAGGGGATTACCATCGGGGCTGTTAAAGGATAGAAGTTTTATGTGTTAAGGGGCATAAGCCCCAGAATAAGGAGGAAATCAATGAAGAAAAGGATTTTTACACTGCTCACCCTTGTAATTATCGCTTCCCTTGGGATGGTGCTGCTTACAGCATGTAGCAGAGACGAAGAACCGGAACCTGCTGTCCAAGAGCAAGCAACCCCAGAGCCATCCCCTGCGGTAGTGCCCGATGACGATGATGACGAACCTGATTATGGTGACGCAGTACGGGAATTGGTAACTATCCGTTCCATTTTCCCAGGTGAAGCACCTACCCGCATCGACGATGTGCTTGCGGAAATGAACAACAGGCTTGAGGAAGACCTCCAGATAAATCTAGAATTGACTTGGTCCCCATGGTCTGATTATCGTACCCGTATAGAGCTGGGCATCGCCGCTGGAGAGCAAATCGACTGGATTTGGAGCGGTTCTTCCGATATGCCTATCTTCTATGCCAGTCGCATAATCGTACCAATCGACTATTATGTTGAAGCATATGGGCAGCCCCTTCGTGATAACATTGCACCGTTTTTCTTTGACGCAATGCGTATCGACGGGCAATTGCTTGGTATCCCAAGTACTGCCAATACCCCGACGGTTAATGTACACAATGCTGCCGTTTACCGGGAAGATTTGAGACTTGCATGGGGCTTACCCCCGATTAATACAATCGAAAACCTGGAATTATTCTTCGAAGCAGTTCAGGAAAATGAGCCAGGTATGTATCCCCTGCTCTCAAATAATTTCCAATTTTCTATGATGTTTGCCTTTGGCACCGAGAGATTCCTTGGGGGCACTGGCGGCTCCACGGCATTCCGCATCAATGATGATTTTAGCGTTGATGTAATGCCTATCCAAGAAGCCACTTCCTGGATTGAAAGTGTACGCAAAATGTGGGAGTGGAATGAAAGAGGCTTTATCCCCACAGATATCCTTAACATGGAAGCAGGCGGCATGTTTATGCAAGGCATGGGCGCGGTATCCAATGGCTCAGCCATGTTTGCATCAGAAAGACAGGGCGAAATTTCTGCCAATGTGCCAAATGCAGTCCTTGCGGATCAGCCCTTCCATGGTGATGGTCCAAAATGGCTTGGAGGCGTTGGTGGTAATGCCGTGTATCTGACACCTCTATCCGAGCATGGAGATAGGGTTATTCAATTCTGGGGTTGGATTCTTACCAACCAACAAAACTTTGATATCTTTACCTATGGTATCGAAGGTGTGGACTTCGAACTTGTTGGGGACAGGGTTTCCTTCCTTACAGACTATGCCGCTAGATTCCCAGGCTGGATGTTCCGTAACAATAACTTCTTGCGCTTCAATGAAGCTGTTTCTGATGAGTATATCCAGGCGGTAAGAACATGGGATGATGGCGCAATAGAAAGTCCATTAGCAGGATTTACATTTGATGCCTCCGAAGTTTCTACAGAGCTTGCGGCATTTGGTGGGGTATGGGGTGGTTTCTCACCTGCGTTTAACGCCGGAGCCGTAGACACGGATGTACTTCTTCCAACCTTTATCGCCGAGGCCACTGCAGCCGGGCAAGAGAGAATAGTAGAAGAAGCCCGTAGGCAGATTGAAGAGTTCTTGGCTGCAAGGAATTAGTATATACTCGTCATTGTGAGCATAACGAAGTTATTCTCCTCTCCGTCATTGCGAGGAGCGAAGCGACGAAGCAATCCATCATCTACGCGAGCTCTGGATTGCTTCGGCTTCGCCTCGCAATGACTAGTTGATACCGATTCCAAATTAAAACCTGTCTGACAGAGCGGCTGCTTGAAACGCGAAGTAAGCGTTTCAAGCGGTTTTGTCGCGATAGGCAGATAGGATTTTAATTGGAGTCGGTATGATGTGTTTCGATACAAGTCTTATGACGGTTGTAGCGAATTAAATGAGAAACAGTCCAGACCGAGCCGAAAATAGCGGACGCATCAACGCTTTTTCGGCGACAGGCTGGACTGATTTCGAATTAATTCGCTATATAGTTCGTTGTTTCATTCAGAGGGGTTGTTTTGTTAAACAGCCTCTCTTTCGTGATAAAACTGAAGGGAGAAAACTGCCATGAACGTAAACCGATTCTATAAATCATCGATAATAAAATGGAGCGTCTTTCTCACTTTGCTTTTATCCGTGACTATTGCAGGCACTTCTATTTCGCTATTTTACTGGTACGAGCGCAGTAATATCGAGCTCTACAGCGAAACAACTCAAGTCGCACTGCAAAACGTATCCAGTGCCTTCGAAGCCTTCGAAACTTCCATCATGAACGTAGGATTTCTTGCCGTAAATGATGCCGAATATCGGCGCATGATGACCGCAAGCAGCATTGATATGGTACACCATCTGGAAATGCAAAACAGACTTAATCATTTCAGGCTTATCAATTCCTCCATTAGCTCGGCGGTTTTAGTAAATCCCCGCGCAGATTGGATAATTGGCACACCCTTTCCCGATGTACAACAGATTGATGTATATATAGACCTGGTTAACTACAAAGTCCAGGGGGGAAACGCAATTGCGCGGATCAATACCTACAGGACTGTTATCGGCGGCAGGGAAATGGATGTTGTAACATATGTGTTTTACTTAAGCCGCTCCCCCCATCTAATGGATTCATTTCTTATGATTAATGTTCAGCATTCAGTTTTTGGGGATATCCTAAACACAATGGATACCATAGACCGTGGCGAGCTGGTCGTTCTTGATGAAAACGGCATCATTGTGTTTTCTCAGGATTTAGACAGGCTCTACAGCCATTTTGGATACGAATATGTCCTTACACAAATCACAATGCAAGGACAATATGGGGCATTTCTTGCGTCTATAGGTGAGGAACGCCATCTAATTACATATGTAAAATCCTCCGTTACGGGTTATACTTTTATCGTAAGCACACCATACTCAACTGTACGCAGTGCAGCAAACGCCCTAAGAGGCAGAAGCATCTTGGTAAGTGTTGCGGTGCTTTTTGTTGGGATACTCGGTGCTTTACTATTAGCGCGTCATTTCTATGGGCCTCTTAGGCGGCTTGTGGAAAAACATATACTTAATAATCCCCAACAGCGTGAATGGATAGATTCTCAGTACAGCAATGAATATGAGTTAATCGATAAATTCTTCGAAGATAATTTTACCAAGTTTGTATCCCTGGACAGCTTCATAGACGAAAATATCCCCATCGTAAGACAGGACCATTTAAAAAAATTGTTGGAAGGCCAGATTAGGCTGGGCCAGGATTTTGCCCATAAGGCATTGAAGGATATCGGCATAGCGTTTGCCCATGAATATTTCCAGGTAGTGATTATAAGCGTGGACAATGCCAAAGATGATTGCCTGTTGCCTGTCAAACGGGAAATAGGCGAGCTGGCTCAGGAGCTGCTATGTGATTTCTGTACATGCGAAGCAGTATGGAATACAGTGGATGATAATTTTGCCCTAATTCTTAACCATAGAACCCATGACATCGATAAAAATGAGCTCGAAAAACGGCTTAGACAGCTACAAGTGCGAGCAAAAAATATAACAATTGCAATTGGATATGTAATAAGAAATAAAGTCCAGGAGTCCAATAAAAACGCCGCCGAACTGCTGATGTATAAAATCAAATACGGCAGTAATGCATTCCTTACCTTGGAGACAATCCTGGAAGACATAGATGGAAGTAACCAGTTCCCGGAAATGGAGTGTAATCAATTGCTGGCAGAGCTAAAAGGGCTTTCTGTAGAAGGCTCTACGGAAGCTGTAAAGAATATAATCCAAAAATTCTATCGGTATAACATGAACGATATAATCCAGTCCTTGGACCATATCCTGTACAAGGTTTTATTTGCGCTACAGGGCATGATAAAAGGCAGAGATGTGCTTAGTAACAGGGATTTCTTTTATAATTACGAAATGCTGACGGAGTATAAATCCTTGCAGGAGCTTGAGGAAAAGCTCTTTATCTTTTTGACGGGAGTAATCAGTGATTTCAAGCGGGCCCTTATCGAGGAAAAAGAGGAAGAGTCAGACAGAGGCATCAAACATATCTTAGATTTTATCAGAAATGATTATAGAAACCCCAGCTTATCACTGGAGTATGTGGCTGATTACGCCAAGCTTAGCCCATCGTATCTAGGCAGTATTTTTTACGAGAGAATGGGCCTGCACTTTCCGGAATATGTAAGCCGACTTCGATTGGAGGCCGCCAAGGAGCTGTTGGTTAATACCAGCGAAAGCGTTAATCATATTGCAAGGCTGGTGGGCTTTAACAGCGCATCGTATTTTATTACATGCTTTAAAAAATATACCGGAGTTACACCGGCGAAGTATAGATAGGGGTGTCAAAATGACACATAAAGAACGGTTTCTTGCTGCTATGAACTTTATCCAGCCTGATGACAAAGTGGCAATGTTTGAGCTTGGGTTTCAGATTTACAGTGAATATGTAGGGGAAGACCCTGTTGTCGGATATGAATATGCTAAACTCTCAATGCTTGAAAAAGAAGTTACCCTTGGTAGAAATGCCGAGCTGATGGTAAAGGCCGCAGCCAAAGCAGGGCATGACGCAATACGAGACATAGGCGGATATTGGGAAGTCGCCCCAGGGATGCCGACACTCCTTTGGCTACCAGAGCAAGAGGATAGGCTTGCACAAATCAAAGCTATAAAAAAGGAAGCAGGCAACGAGTTTGCCATTGTAGCATCTGTGGGCAGCTTTGCGGGGACAATCCCCGACGGTGCTTACATTAACGAGTATGTAATGAGAATATATGACGAACCAGAAGAAGTCCTCAAAGATGCGGAAAGCTTCCTGCAAAATATATTGACAAAACAAAGGGCTTTTGGGGAAATTGGTGTTGATGGGGTGCTAAGTGCCAGTGATATAGCCTTTAACTCCGGTACATTCCTGCCCCCTGGATTGCTGGATGAGATTTTTTTCCCATATCTGACCCGCTGGGCAGATGAATGTAAGAAAGATGGCTTGCTGTCGATTTTGCATTCTGACGGTAATCTTTATCCTGTAATGGACCGGATGCTGGAAAGCGGGATATCTGCATTACAATGCATAGACCCAATCGCCGGTATGGAAATGGGAGAATGCAAAAATATTGTAAACGGGAAGCTGGCACTAATCGGCAATGTGGACTGCGCAGTACTGCATATGGGCACCCCTCAGGAAATTGATGCCCTTTGTAAAAATGTAATCGAAAGTGCCGGAGATGGGATTGGCTTTGTTTTTGGCGGATGTAATGCTATATTTAAGGGGATTAGTGCGGAGAACTATCAGGTGATGGTTGATGCAAGACATAAGTACGGGCGTTCTCAAGGAGTGCCTGGGGGCGGCATAGCCGCCCCACTCGAAGAACACAGGAGGATTTACGTATGACAAGTTCACTGCCATTTAGTACAGACATGAGTGTATTGAGACAGCCGCTAACCGTCGGCTCCCACACCTTCTCAAACAGACTGGCCATCCAACCAATGGAAGGTGCAGACGGGACCTTGGATGGTACCCCAGACGAGCTTACCTTTCGCCGCTATCGCCGCTTTGCCGAGGGCGGAGCAGGACTTATCTGGATTGAAGCCGTTGCCGTTGTAAACGAAGGCAGAGCCAACCCCCGACATTTGTATATCAATGAAAGCAACGTGAATGTTTTTGCCCGTCTGGTATCCGATATCAGAGAAACTGCAATGCGGGTACAGGGCATAAATCCGGTACTTATTCTACAGGCAACCCATGCCGGACGATACAGCAAGCCCCATGGGACAGAGCGTATCCCTGTTATAGCCCGCAACAATCCTATCTTTGAAGGGGACACACCCTTGCCTACTGAGCGCATCATTTCTGATGACGAACTAAAGGCACTGGAAGAAAAATTTGCCCAGGCGTCAGCTTTAACACAAAAGGCCGGCTTTGACGGAGTAGATATTAAGGCCTGCCATGGATATTTAATAAGTGAGTTACTGGCTTCCCATAACCGGCCCGGATTATATGGCGGTAGCTTCGAAAACCGGACACGCTTTTTGCGCAATACATTTGAAGCCGCCAGAGCAATGGTTTCCAAGGATTTTTTGGTAACCTCTCGGATGAATATATATGACGCATATCCCTATCCATACGGCTTCGGTTCCATACTAGGGCATGATATTGAGCCGGATGTGTCTGAGTCCATAAAATTGCTGGAAATACTTAAGCCCGAATTAATAAATATCACAATGGGAAATCCTTATCAAAACTCCCATGTAAATCGTCCCGGAGACATGGAAGGCGTAGAGCGTATGTATGCCCTTACCAAGGAGATACAGTCTGCATTTCCGGATATGGCCGTGGTGGGTTCCGGCGTTAGCTTCTTAAAAGAACGCTCAGGAGAGCTTGCGGCAGGATATATAGAAACAGGTGTATGCAAAATTGTCGGCTGGGGCAGGATGAGCTTCGCATATCCGAATTTTGCCCACGACTTTATGTCTGATAACTTTGATAAAAAGCAGACCTGCGTATGTTGCGCCGGGTGCACAAAGCTCATGCGAGCCGGTCAATCCACAGGTTGTGCAATACGTGATGAAGTATATAATCGACTGTTTAAGGAGCATTGCAAATGAAAAAACCAACCGCCATAATAACCGGTGCCACCAGAGGCATCGGGCTATCCATTGCGGACAACCTAGAAAACGCCGGATACAACGTAGTTCGAGCATCACAATCACTGGGCTGCGATATCTCTAAGAAGGAAGACCGGGAGCGATTACTTGCAGATACCATCACCCAATATGGCAGAGTGGACTTACTGGTAAACAACGCCGGCGTTGCCCCTACTACTAGACTGGACCTCCTGGAAACCACTGAAGAAAGCTTCAGACGGGTAGTAGGCATTAATCTGGAAGCCACATTTTTTATGTGCCAGCTTTTTGCCAGGCAAATGATAAGCCAGCCAAGAGAGCATCCCTGCCGCATTATCAATATTGCATCAATTTCCAGCTACACATCCTCTATAAATCGCGGCGAGTATTGTATATCAAAAGCAGGCCTAAGCATGGTAACCAGCCTTTTTGCAGATAGACTGGCAGAACATGGTGTCGGTGTATTTGAAATAAGGCCCGGGATTATCCTTACGGATATGACGGAAAAGGTAAAGGATAAATATTCTAAGCTAATCGAAGAAGGCCTCACCCCCATCAAACGCTTTGGCCAACCTCAAGATATTGCTGACGCCGTACTTGCAATAACAGGCGGCCATTTCGATTTTGCCACAGGACAAATATTCAACATAGACGGCGGCTTTCATATAAGGAGGCTGTAATGAAGGACAAATATAACAATTTCAATCCAAAATGCGGGATTGAAATTGCTATGGTTTCAGAAAGCGTTTCAACTAAGAGTGACAAAAACCGTCACTCTCAGTTGAAATCGCTATATCACACCATAGTAGTCGGTAGTGGTTGCGCCGGGTATAATGCCGCAGATTGGCTTTATGGTTTAGGTGTTGCAGATATTGCTATTGTAACCGAAGGCATAAACATGGGCACATCCCGAAACACCGGTAGCGATAAGCAGACATACTACAAGCTGACACTAGCCGGAGACGAGCCGGACAGCATTTATGAAATGGCAACCACTTTGTTTGAAGGTGGATGCGTCCATGGGGACACAGCCATGGTGGAGGCTGCGGCCTCAGTCAAGTCCTTTATGAAGCTGGTCAACTTGGGGCTACCCTTTCCCACTAACCCATACGGTGCTCATGTGGGCTACAAAACTGACCATGACCCTCGCCAAAGGGCAACTTCCTGCGGCCCCCTTACATCCAAGCTAATGACAGAAGCCTTAGAAAAGTCCGTAAGGGCCAAAGGCATCCCCATATTGGATAATTGCCATGTAATAAAACTATTAGTTGAAGACAATCGGATTTACGGCATTCAAATATACAATGACGGTTTAAAAATCTTGTACGCTCAAAATATAATTCTAGCCACCGGCGGGCCCGCGGGAGTATATTCGGACACAGTCTATCCCATAAGCCAAACCGGGGGCACAGGACTGGCTCTATCCGCAGGAGCAAAGGCATGTAACTTGCAAGAGTGGCAGTATGGTCTTGCCAGTACCGATTTCAGATGGAATGTTTCCGGCACATACCAGCAGGTTTTACCCAGGTATATTTCCGTAGACAGCCAAGGCAATGAATATGAGTTTTTACCTGCTGAATATCATAATCGAGTGTTCTTAAAGGGGTACCAATGGCCTTTTGATACAAGAAAAATCCCAGGGTCATCTCAAATCGACATACTAGTAGCCGCAGAAATAAATGAAAAAGGCCGCAGGGTTTATATGGACTTTAGGCGAAACCCCACAGGGCTGAAGTTCGAAGAGTTATCTGAGGAAGCATATGATTACTTGGCAAAATCGGATGCTCTTTTTGGCACACCCATCGATAGACTTGCAAAGATGAACCCCAAGGCTATCAAGCTTTACAAAGATAACGGAATCGACTTGTATAACGAGCCCTTAAGAATCGCAGTATGCGCCCAGCATTGCAATGGCGGAATAGCTGTTGATGCCAACTGGGAGAGTAGTATAAAAAGTCTTTATGTAGTTGGGGAGGCGGCAGGAACCTTCGGGGTATACCGCCCAGGAGGGAGTGCCCTTAACTCAGCCCAAGTAGGCTCCATGCGTGCCGCAGAGCATATAAGCAGGAGCAACATTCTACCACCCGCATCAAAGTCAACAAGTGAAAATCCACCGATTATTTATTCCACAACTCCCACAGTCAACCGCGCTGCAGGGCAAGAAGCCATGAGCAAATATGCGGCTTACAACCGAAATATTGATGAAATGCGCAAATTGTATCAAGAGTTATCCACTGGGAAAGAACTGTTTTTTAAGGAAAATACCATAGTCAGCGATTCGGAAATACCCTATCTCTACAAGAGTTATGACATTCTCATAACCCAGATTGCGGTGCTTTCTGCAATGATTTTCTCGGCAGAGCATTGGGGTAGCCATGGGGGGGCATTGGTGGATGGAAAATCGCCTAGGGCATTATGCTTTGACCAAGTGGTTACAACCGCAGATGGTAAATCATTTTTTGAACCTGTAAGACCATTGCCAAACTGTGATGATTGGTTTGAGAAGGTGTGGAATCAGGAGGAGCAGATATGAGTGTCAACATCGCCGTACTAATGCCCGTTGGCGAGCTGCGGGATTTGTTTGTAAACCCAGTGATAGTGCAAGCTTTTAGCGCATTGGGGAATGTTAAGTTCAACGATAATACTGTATACGAGTCAACATCCATTAAAAAGCTCCTCGCTGATTGCCATGTATGCATTACAGGATGGGGCTGCCCGGCTCTCGACGAAAACCTATTGGCAACAGCCCAAAACCTACGCCTTGTAGCCCACACAGGAGGCTCTGTTGCAAGCTTGGTATCAGAGCATATGTACGACAGAGGAATAAGGGTAGTCAGCGGCAACGGGATTTATGCCGAGTCAGTAGCAGAAGGGACTTTAGCCTATATCCTGGCTGCTCTCCGGCGGATTCCCTTTTACAGTCAAATGGTGGAGAATGGTGGCTGGAATTCATATTCACATAAAAATACAGGATTGTTTGATAGAAAAGTCGGACTAGTGGGTTTTGGAGCGATACCCAGGTATCTTGTGCCGATGTTAAGGCCCTTTCGAGTGGAAATAAGCGCATATGACCCCTTTGTGCAGGATTCTATATTTGATGAATATGGCGTCTCCCAAGCCACATCTTTGGAGGAGCTGTTTTCACAAAATGATATTATCAGTAATCATCTACCTTTAACAAATGAAACCCATCGCATAGTAAACGCCAAGCTGCTGAGCCGAATGAACAAGGGCGCGCTTTTTGTCAATACAGGCAGAGGCGGTACTGTGGATGAATCTGCATTGGAAGAAATCCTTGCATCAGGGCATATAAGTGCTGCGCTGGATGTATTCGAAACCGAGCCCCTACCAATGACCAGCAAATTACGAAACTTGGACAATGTAATACTTATGCCCCATATGGGCGGCCCCACTTTGGACCGCTGGGAAAATGTAGGCTTGGCCCTGGCCGAAGATACCCAACGCATGATGAATAACCAGCCCTTAATTTGGGAAATCCCCAGGGACTATGCGGTCAAAATGACAAACGATAGATTAATACAGGGAGGCTCAAAATGAAATTAGCCTTTAGCACATTAGGATGTCCGGATTGGGATATTACCCAAGTAGCGGAAAAAGCGGCGGAATACGGCTTCGACGGGGTGGAATTACGCATAAAAGATGACCGCCATGTTGATTCCAAAATGAGCATAAGTGAACGCAAGGCCGTACGGGAGATGTTTTCATCAAAAGGCGTAGAAATACCCGCACTTGCCGGATACACCGTATTCTGCGGTGATGATACAGCGGAGCTCAACTCAAATGGTGAAATGTTGTTGAAAAATGCCCAACTGGCATCTGACATGGAAGTACCATATCTTCGTTCATTTCCTGGAGGACGAGGGATTACCAACTGGGGTATAGATGCCTTGCACCGCTACTGCGAAAAGGTAAAGCCCCTAGGGGTAACGGTACTAATGGAAACCCATGATTCCATGAAAACCGGCAAACAAGCCGCCAAGCTGCTTAGGGATGTAAACAGCGACGGCCTAGCAATCCTGTGGGATATCCATCACAGCATAACCGACAATGAAACACCGGAGGATACCTGGCAGGCAGTAGGAAAACACATTCACCACCTCCATATAAAAGACGGAGACTCTGCTCATAAGCCATGCTTGATGGGAGAAGGTGTGCTGCCAATACCAGAAATCGTAAAACTGCTGAAGGAAAAAGGATTCAAGGGCTTTTTATCCTTCGAATGGGAAAAAACATGGATTCCGGAACTGGCTGAGCCGGAGATTGTGTTGCCTGAGTATATGGATTACATGAAAAAGATTATGCACGAAAAAGCGGTATGACACCATACCGCTTTTTCATGGAATTACATAAACCTAGCAAACTACAAATAATAAAACCGGCTCTCCGTCAACCGTGAGGAAATGGTTATACATGATTGAAATAACATAGTAATCTTCGACAACAAGGGGGGATTGTTCATCACCCGGCTCACGGCTTTCCCATCGAAAATTCCTATGCCTGACCTCCATTCTGTATCGCGCGGCATCTGAAGCATCAACATATTCTCCAGCGGGTTCGAACCAGATGTAATCCGACTCTCTTTCCACCCGCTGAATTGAGATAATATGATGTCCAAGCATATCTGGTTCGCCTAAATTCCATTGGGGATACATTGCCTGCTCAAGCTGCTCGATGGTGAATATCGATTCAAGCTCAGCTTGTGGCAATGTTGGCTCGTATGTTGGTACATCCACGTCACAATACGGAGCCTCCTCTTTTTCGTAATACGTCGGTTCTCCATCTTCGTAACGAGTTGCCTCTTCAACTTCACAATATATCGGCTCGACCTCTTCGACGACCTCTGCTTCTATCGGTGTAAGGGGGGACGGAGGGTCATCCCCACAGGCAGCTAAATATATCGGCACGGCCTCTTCGACACCCCCTGCTTCTATCGGTGTAAGGAGGGGCGGGGGGACTTCCCTACAGGCAGCCAATGCTAGGCCAGCAAGAAAAAGTATAGCAATCAACAGAGTTATTTTCATTTCCACGGTACGATTCCTCTTTTCTACGCATCATACCGACTCCAATTAAAATCCTATCTGCCTATCGCGGCAAAACCAGGGGTGTCTCACTAAGCATTTTTGTAAATAATTATGCATTCCATCTGTCATTGCGAGGAGCGAAGCGACGAAGCAATCCCGGAAGCATACGCATTTCGGCATTCTTGGATTGCTTCGCTTCGCTCGCAATGACGGACACCTGCATAAACATTCATGGTTTCTGCTTAGCAAGACAGCCCCAGCCGCTCTGTCAGACAGGTTTTAATTTGGAATCGGTATCAGGTACCAGTCGGCATCCTTTTCTTATCATTCAATACCTCAACTCTTTTATGATATGCCTCAAATGTCTCTAGGTCAAACTCCTTTATAATCCGCGCTATTGGCCAGTCTGGGTCGTTTGATTCTATGGTAAACCGTCCTTCTTCGTCATATGTTTCCAGATTAATTTTGTTCCCAAGAGCTCCTTGAATTTTGATTATCTTAGGAATCTGGCTGTCTATATGGAACATGGTTTTATCCAGACCGATTTGCTTATATGCCCAGTTTGCCCACCGGGAGGAGGTTTCCAGCTCTTTTCCTGTAATGTCAATTATTTTTGACTGGAACTCCCGTACTGAGGACACCACATAGTACATATTTACCGCAGCAAAGGCGTTTAAGGGGTATCCACCCTCATATGCAGAAATCCAGGCCACAATTTCTGCGCCACTATTGCCGATTTCTGTCCAAAGATGTGGCCAGTCTATATCAAAACATATAAGGATGCCCAGCTTGCCGAAGTCTGTTTCAAATACCGGGATATCACTTCCTGCCCATACGCTTTTTCCTTTTTCTTCGTCCATTTCGTAATCCGTTGGGCGGTATTTTATATATCGCCCGGCTAGGTTGCCCTGCCGGTCCAAAAGCCATGCCACATTGCATTTTTTTCCGTTTATATGCTCGTGAAGACCTACAACTATATAGCTATTAAGCATCCGGGCCTTTTCACCTAGGATTACACGACAGTCTTCCGTTAGCTTTGCGTCATCCATTGGGATGTTGACACTGATTTTCTGAAAAACCTCCGGCAGGATTACCAAGTCCGGTTTTAGGCTTGCAAAGCTGTCCAGCAAAGTAACAGCCCTCGCCATATTATGTTCGGGGGTGGTATCGCCGGGGACCTCCGGCAAGCAAGTGGTTATAACATTACATTTTCGCATATATATGCTCCCTCCTTTTTATCCAAAGTATAGTTCATGACTCACGGGATGTATAGCCAAAATGCCCTAAATATGGGCTTTTTTATACCAATCCCACAAAATTTAAATTGACACAAAACTTCGTCCCATTTATCGTTTACATATGTTTCGATATATTTCAAGAGAAAAATCATTTTACCCCCACGCCGCCAAAATGGCATTGCCTTTGGGTATCCAAAACCTTGTAATCAACGGCATGGTCATCATGAGCACTTTTATGATTGGTATACTTGGCGAAAGCTACCTGGCGGGAGTGGCACTGGCTACTGCTATTTTTTTTATGGCGGAGCTTGTTGTCTTTGGACTGTGCAGTGGCAGTGCCGTGCTTATTGCTCAATACCATGGTAAGGGTGATAAAATCAGTATTAATCGTATTATTGGTATCGCCCTGGGCTTAAGTTTTCTTGTAAGTATGACTATCGCCATAAGCATCAGCCTTTTTCCTACCGGGATTTTTATCCTTACCTCCAATGACCCTGTTCTGATAGTCATTGCCGCAGAGTTTGGGCGTATCGCCGCTTTTGCCTTGGTGCTTAACGCATTATCCAGCGTCTATATAGTTGCCCAACGCAGTATGGAAAATCCTCGCCTTGCTATGATTGTCCAGAGCATAACCTTGGTGACCTGTGTTTTTCTTAATTGGGTGCTTATATTCGGCAACCTGGGTTTTGTCCCTATGGGTGTGCAAGGCGCAGCCATAGCCTTATTGATTGCCCGAGGGGTGGAGTTTGCCCTGACCTTTGGTTATGCCTTTGCAACCAAACAATTTAAGCTGCAATTTTCGGCATTGCTTCGCCCAGGGAAGGTCATTTTCAGAGATTTTGTAAAATACGCCTCGCCGGTGGTAATCAGTGAATCCCTTTGGGGCATCGGTGTTTCTATGTATGCCATTATTTTCGGGCATATGACTAATGCCGTTGCCGCTGTGGCCGCCTTTAGCATTGTCCTCAATATCGAGAGAATACTGGGGGCTATGTGTTATGGCTTCGGTCATGCCTGTAGTGTCTTAGTTGGCAAAGAAATCGGAGCAGGACAACAGAAAAAAGCCCTGTCTGTTGGGGTTACGATGATAGCTCTAACAGCAGGACTTGGATTGTTTATGGGGCTTCTCGCTCTTCTTTTGCGTAATATAATATTGCTGCCATGGGTGTTTCCCCTTTTTGGTGCTTCCGGCTATACTCTCGCCTATGGCTCAACGATGCTTGTAATCATGGCGATATGCCTGCCTTTTAAGGTAGTAAATCTATGTATCGTTATTGGCACTTTACGAAGCGGCGGCGATATCCGTGGAGCGGTTGCCTTAGATATGGGTGCGCTTTTTCTTGTGGCACTTCCTCTTTCGGCACTTGCAGGGTTATTCCTTGGGGCACCAGCCCCTATTGTATATTTGCTAGTTTGCATGGAGGAGTTTATAAAGACTTTCTTTGGAATATGGCGAGTTAAGCAAAGAAAATGGCTGACTAATGTAACAAGGCAATGATTTTTTTTACCCGTTGCAGGTTCTCTAGCGGAGTGTCGTAGGGTACAACACCTGTTCCTATAATTATTTTTGGGTAGTTTTTCTTCTGGGCATAAATTTCTTTGATTCGCTCTTTAATTTTCTCAAAGTCTCCCTGACGCACCAGTTTGGGATCAATATTGGCTCGCAGTACTAACCCTGCTGCACGGGCTTTTTCTATATATAAGGGCAGAGGTGTATTATAGTCGGATAAAAGCAAAGCGGTGCCGCTTTTTACTATATCATCAAGAATCGGACGGGTATCGCCGCCTATCACCAAGGGCCGTGCCCCAATATGAGCCAACAATGCCTGCTCATAAGGCAACGCATATTGCCGGTAAATATCAGGTGTAATAAGAGGAGGCGAAGCCCATGACTCAAAAACCGTTACCCCAAGTCCGCGGCTGACAATTTCCCTGGAATATGCCTTTTGAAATTCCAAGACTGCTGCAAGTAAGAGCCTTACCCGTTTATCTTCATCAATAAAGGCATGTATTGCTGTTTCAAACCCCAACAGTTCAATAAGAATAGAAAAAGGCCCACATATGCCAACGCTGACCTTTGCATCATTGCCGATAACGGCCTTTACTTTTTCGGCGGCGCAAAGAAGCAGCTGAATGCGCCCCAAGTTTGGAGAAAAAGCAATACCACCGGGAGGTGAATCCAAAGTTATGGGATGGGTCATAATCCCGGGAATGGACTCGTCGTCATAGAAGCATACCTGACATCCCAGAGCCTCCGCCTCGATATTATAGATATCCATACCAACGGTTACCCCATCGGGGCGATATTGCTCAAATACAGCAATATGCGCCCTAGCCAAAATAGAAGCATCCCGTGCAGCGGCACTGGGTGTCTGCCCGATTAGGAAAGCGGCGTGTTCGATAATTGTGGGTATAAAGGGCAGTGGGGCTGTGTATGTGTTTTCATGGGCGTTAGATGGCATTGGCTTCACTCCGATTTGTGGATTGTGAGTGGAGTGACTATAACATAAAACGCGCATAACATCTCCATACACAAGATGATATGCGCGTTTTTATAGTCGTTTTATTTATCTAATGTGGATTTATTAAATAGCGTTGTGTGTGAAGCTTGCGATTTTATCTATGGGTATCTCTGTTACAGAAGTGAGATATCAGATAAACAGGTCTAAAATAAAACTCTGCCCACCCATAAAAAACCTTGTTATTACTAGCTTACATGACTGTATTCTAATTCAAGTCGGATTTTTTCAAGTTCAATCAAGAGCGTTTTAACTTCCTCGATATCTATACCACTGTGTTTCTTCGAAGCAATTATAATCGTGTTTATTAGGCTCTCTAAAAAATAGGCTTCTTCTAACATCTTTTCTATTACATTTGTAAGCTCGCTTACTTCGATTGATTCATCATTAACTACATTATAGGTAAAACAAAAATTAATGATTCTTGCTATTAAAACATTTCTTTCCATTTTCAGCTTTCTTTCCCCTTCTTCTTTTCTACAAGTATGCTTAAAAAATCGGCAAACTTATAAATTGCACTACGTTTTAGTCTTTTAAATTCGTTGCTATCGCTATTATTAAACCCTAATAGGTCAACTATCTCCTTTTCATATTTTTCGTTGATGAAATATTCCATTATATATAGCTGTTCCTCATCAGATAAAATGCTTCTTGCCCAATAATAATTTGATATATACTCTCTTAGCTTTTCTTCTGTAAGTTCTTTGGCTGATAAATTAAAGATATCCGCTCCAATTGCGATATATGGCTGTTTTCTGTATTCCTCCGATAAATCATAATTAGCAGTCAATCCTTTTTGCGCGTTTAACTTCCCCCATTCCCATTCTAGTGTTTCTAAGTTTACAAAATAATTGTGTACATTCTTCTTTGTTTCTTCAAAATTAAACCCTTCTAGGTTTTGGCTTGATAGTGTTCTATTCTTATACATATTCATTTTTAAATTCCCCCTTACCTTCATCATAGAATAATTTCATGTCGTTATTTATCACTATTTGTAGTATAAAGCGACTTTTTATGACATTTCATTTCTTTCACCGACTTTCTACGCAAAAAAGAACCCGTTTTTATGCGGATTCCTCTGCTCCTGAGAATTTATCTCATTATACACATTTTAGCACATGCATTTCATAATGGAAGGGGTAACTTCCGGCAAAGTGCTGTAGTTTAGCTGTGACCTAACTGGGTTTTAGCGTCATTTAAGGGGTAACTTAGCGTTATTTACTATATAATTCTAAAAATCTAGTTGCATTCATTATTTCTCGCTTTTCTAATTTCATTTACCATATCGGCTACATCTTGTTCCAATTTAAGCTCTAATCTCTCTGCTTCTCCAGCAAATCCCTTTCTTGCTTCGTCAATTGCTAGTGATACGGGATTAACAAGCAAAAACTTTCCATCTTGCTCAATAAAAGCCACTTTATCCCCATCACCTAACTTTAGTAGTCGCCTAATCATAATTGGTTATTTGACCTTTAGACGTAATTTTTGCTAACTCCATAAGTACATATCCTTTCCTTGAATTCCTTACTTTATTATACGCACAAATTACAATACAAAACAACATCCTTAACGATTATTTAGATGTTTATCGTTGTTTTTTGCAGTTTATATCGTCTATTCACATATAAGAGTGAGGTCAAGGATAGGGTGGAGATTTTTTTGTGGGTGACCTTCCCGCAAAAAAATACTACCCGACCTTGACGGAACGGAGAATTTGAATAGCAATCATAGAGATTGGCATATTTGCGCCTTTTCAAATATGCCCCTTTAACCTCCTTTTTTCGCTTTTTGCCTAATTTGTTATACATAAAAAAAAGATACATTGTCTGCACCTTCCTGTATTCCTTGAATATTATGGCTTTTCCAGCTTTGGGTTACTTCATTACTGCCGTGTTTAGCATTGGAGTACCCCAAACTTTACAATTTTCTTTACATTGCTAGCTCCGCAAAATTCCATTCGATGATAATATCCCTCTCCTTTGTTTCTTCATTGACATCACCAATATAAATTTTACTAACAAATTCATCAAGTATTATCTTGTTTAGCCTGTCGATTTGTTTATATTTCTCGATGATACTAATGATATTATCCTTCCTGTCTGCTTTTGCTTGAACTAACTTTATTTCTTCGTCTAAGGCTTTAATCCGTTTTTTACCAACTTCTATGTCTTGTAAATAAGTGTCTCTTAACATAATGAATTCATCTTCTGATATAATCTTTTTTACTTTGTCTTCATACAAGCCTTTATAGTAGCTGTTTTTTTCATGTATTTGTCTTTCAATTTTTGCCTTCTCTAATCCACATGCGCTTATTCTATCAGGATATTTGGCTTTATTATTTACTTTAGGATATTGTCTTTCTAATGAGGGTTGATTATAGAACTTACTAAATTGTAAATTCATTTCTTTAATAACGGCATTCTCTAACAAATCAATTCTAACGGCTTTTCTATTGTCACAATTGTGATACTTCTTTGCGCCTTTGCATTGCATGTATGACCGTTTTCCGCCTTTTACTTTATATACATTTCGCATGAATATTTTACGGCATTCATTACAATAAACTTTCTGGCTAAAGAAATGTATCTCCCCCGTCCTTGTTGGAGATTCATGTTTACCTAATCTTTCTTGCACAGTAAGCCATGTGTCGATATCAATAATTGGCTCATGGGCATTTTCAGTTATGCTCCACTTTTCTTTTTCCACCGCTCTTGATTTATGTATCTTATAGCTAATTGATGTTCTCTTTCCCTGTACTAGATTACCAACATAAGCATGATTTCTAAGCATCCTCGCTATTGTATCAACATTCCACTGGGCTTTTGAATAGTCTAGTCCACAACATACAAATTTACTACCATTATTCCGTTTGTAAATTGATGGTGTGTCTATTTTTTCTCTGTTCAATATTTGGCATATTTTATAGTAACTGTAACCATTTTTATAGTGCTCGAATATTTTTCTCACAACCTCAGCAGGAATTTCATCAATAATCAGTTTATGTTTGTTTTCGGGGTCTTTAATATACCCATACGGAGCGAAGCTCCCCATAAATAGACCATCGTCCCGTTTGTTGCTTAGTGATTTTTTGATATTGTCTGATAAATCCTCAAGGAACCATTCATTAATAAGCCCGTTTATCTGCCTTGCCTTTTTATTGCCTTTGACTTCTGTGTCAGCATTATCTACTATACTGACGAACCTAACCCCCCATAAGGCAAACTTATTATGTATGTATTTTTCGATTACTTCCATGTCTCTTGAAAATCTCGATTGGGTTTTACATAACACGAGGTTGATTCTGCCGCTCTCGCAATCGTTAATCATTCTTTCAAAGTCTGGGCGATATGCACCAGCCCCGGAATAATCATCATCACTATAGATATCTATAACATCCCAGTCATTTTGTATAGCGTACTTTAGAAGCATACTCTTTTGATTTTGTATGCTATCACTATCATCATTTACATTTTTCTTATCTCTATCCTCATCAGATAATCTACAATATACACCTACTTTTACTATCATAGTTTATCCTCCAAACCTATTATCGGAAAAACCACAATATTCTCAAAATACATATTTATTATATCAGACCTGTTCATTCTGTGTCACCAAGAGATTCTAAATACATTATTATTTTTAATAGCTTGTAGTTGAATAGCTCTATAAAAGTTGCTTGATTACTAGCATCTGGTTTAAAATTACTGCTTACGTTAAATTTAATATCCAAATTTTTTAACCCCCTTTTGTTTAAAATTATTTATTTGGACAACAAAAAATGCCAGATTATTCTGACATTTATTTTATAACAACATGTGTGTAGCACTAAAACTACTGATGCTCTTCTAACAGCTCTAAATCCTCTTTGGTGATAGCATTTGTCGAAGCTTCCACGAATAGCGGTAGTAGCTGTTGTATTAGAACTTTATCCTCGACTTCTAGTATGGATTTGTTTTCTGATTTTTCTATGCAAAATTTGAAATTAGTATCATCGCTTTGGTCTATCAAGTGATAGTATGTATTATTTTGAAAGATTGCTTTACTGGCAACAACGTACTTTCTGCCATCACTCAAGCCAATTACATCTTTAATATCTATATCCATAATTATACACTTTTCCCTTTTGCTATTTCATCCTCTAAAACTAATCCATGATGTGCAAAAAAAGCTTTAATTTCATCTATTCTAATTTCAACGCCTATTTTCTTTGCATAGCTATCTACTAGTTTAAATAAAAAATATACTAATCCAATACCACCACCTGCTGGTGCAAGAAGGCTCCGCATCAGCTCGCCGACATCCATATATTGTATTCCTGGTGACAAACGCCCATTTATTATCGACAACACAATAGCCCCAACACATACTCCAAGAGCCCACTTATTGATTATAACTCTTTTAGTTTGTATATCCTTTATGGTGTTATATTTTTCTACTGTTTCAATGTAAAATTCTTTTGTTGTATCATCTATTTCTTTAACCACTATATTTCCTCCTATAAGTATAATAACACAAAGGTATTTTGCTGTCAAAATATGTAATAACCACTCGGGCTTGCATATGGATTTTTTGTGTAATACAATGCATGAGGTGGTGTTCACGCTGGATTATTCAAGGAGGGTTAACATATGGCAAGCAAGGATAAGTTAACAATTGGCGGCGTAATAATTCTTTTAGCTGCAATATTCGGCTTGCTTAATGATTCGCTTGATTTTGCAGAAAGACTTAGAAATTTTTTTTCTGGCGATAACAATATGAATAGACCTGCTGCTACTCCTGCTCCGACGCCTGATACATCGTCAAACGAACCAACACAAACACCACAACCTGCGGTAACACATATTGGCACTGCTAGGATACGGTACATTACAGACAATTATTATTTCCCGTTTTCAGCCACTTATTATGCAAATAGATATAGTGATGGATATATACGCTTTAATCTTTCCTCAAATGAACCTACCGGGAAAGCCCTTCGGTTTGCAGGCTGGCTGCGTGATAATAACTCTAATAATAGAATTTACCCTCTTGGCTATCGAATGGAGATATATGTTGGAGTTTTGACTGAAAATGCTGAGTTAAGATTCTATCCGCAAATGTTATTTGACCCATCAAGATAAATCTTCCAGTCGCTCAATCCGCTTGGTGATGGGTGGATGAGTCGCTTTAATCATTTCTCCAATGCTTTTAGGCTTCTCCATTGATATTTGATATATCTGAATTAATACCCCTGCTAATTCTTCACCGAAACCCCATCTCAAAGCCCGTTTATCTGCTTCATATTCCTGCTCTCTGTTATGCTGCATCATAATTATGTCGCCCAAAAACTCTATTAGCACGAAGAGATAAAAAACAACATTAAACAAAAATTTTATAAGCCCTGTATCTAAGGAGCTATTAATTTGGCGTAGCTTTTTCATCAACACGGTTAAAGGAAAGTTTGCAACATAAGCAAATAAAGCCCTTCCGGTGTCACTGTGATGGAAATGTGCTAATTCGTGAGCAATTAATCCTTTTAATGCTTCATCACTGAGTAAATCTATACTGCCTTTGGTTAGTACAAGCGTTTCGCGCCCAAATGCGAAGGCATTTATGTTCATACTCTCTTGGATGTACAGTTTTACGTTTCTGGAATACGTACTTTCCCCGTCTATTTTTGCATATGCGCTACAAACTTCCGCCAATAATGGTGTTAATCGTTCTTTTTCTGCTTTTATCCGTAATGGTCTTATTCCTGATACCCACCGCCACAAGCGTTCGGAATCGGGATGAAAAGCAATGAAAAAGAACAGTATATAAACTGGAATGATAGCCCCGGCAGTTAATATTCCAAAGAGAGCCAAATAAAACAAATACCAAATAGGATATGAGACTGAGCCAAAGATGCTCCTTAGCATAAATACTGCCCCCCCTGATAGATTTATAAGGTGGGCTTAGTATATTCTTACCGCTATCTGGCTAGAACTTTGTCTCTCTAGCATCCAGGTTAAATATGCCCTTCGCATACAACAATGTGAAGGGCATATTTTATCGTATAAAGGCTTGCTATAAAACTCGCTTACTGAAGCTCGTACACGATAACAACCATACGCTGTGAGCCTATCCACTCGGCTTGTTGACCTAAGAATTCAGCTACAAAACGCAAGGGTATTAAAGTTCTGCCATTTACCACTTGGGGTACAACGTCCATTTCATTTTGAACACCATTAACCCTTACATTTCTTTGACCTAGCCACATCTGTACATGGTTTCCGTGTGACCTTAAATCGGCTCGCCTGTCACTACTGTTCCAGTCTGCCGTTCCTCCCATTGCCTCAACAATAGCACGCACTGGAACCATAGTGCGCCCAGCGGTTATAACTGGAGCGGTATTATTATTTGGTGGGTCTATGCCCTCCCAAACATTGTTGACATTCATAAATGGATTACCAATAAACATCATAATAAAACCACGCTCTTGCACTGGCTCGGTTATGGCACTAGATGTACGTACATGTACCCTGGCACTTGGAAGTCCAAGCACTTCCGGGGTCAGGGTTGTTGTATCAATGCAAAAGTGAGCTTCCTCTAAAACTTCTCTGATGTAATACCAATAATCCCGGTTTGGTCTTACATTTGCATCAAATGTGATAATCCGGTTTAAGCTATGAGCCGGATTTACCATGATTGGAAAATCAGTAATTGAGATACCATCCCCGGTTGCGGATGTAGCTCGAAATACCCGATAACCAAATCTATTACCCGGTACAGTAGTAAACTCCATCCAAACGCCTGTATCTACTCCCGATGGTGGGTTTACAAACTGTGGGATAGAATTATTTGCTGGTGGCGGTGTAGCCGTTGCCATCGGTGTTGGGCTTGGTGCTGCTGCTGGTGTAGGCGAAGGTGTTGCTACATTGCCAACTACTTGCACATGGAAATCACCACTCTTTTCACCGCATACTACAAATAACCCCACTGTTTCAAATATCACCCTACCAGAATAATTGCTTAGTGGAATCCAAGGTATAACAACCCCCTCTCTATTACCTTCAAAAACTCTCCAATAACGGTCAAAGGGGGCAGTATTGACCCAATCCCAATTAATTGATTCGTTGCGTTCTAAAAATAAGGAAGTTCCAACTTGGACAGTAAATATCGCCGTATCTCTCCATTCGTGTCCTGGAATAGAAATGTCTATCGGAGTTGAATCAAAATAAAATCGCGTTCCAGATACTTGACCAATAAAATGCCGTTCTCCACTCATAGAGTGAACCATGACAGGCAAGGCTAGTAAAATTACTAATACCAGAACTAAGCTAAGCCATTTCTTTAGTGATGCTTTGCGCTTCATAGTGACCTCCTATAATTAAATCATGCACATAAGGGATGTGCTACCCAAACGTATACATATTGATAAAAAGTGCGGAATACAGAAAAAACCTCCTTCCTTTCTGACCGCACAAATAAAAACCCGCTTTTGTTTCGGGGCTTGAAAATTGCCATTAGTATCCATTTTCCGCAAAAGGTGTACCTTTTATGGACTTATTTTTAACGGTATTCTTATGTTTGTGGCACTGTAAAACAAGCTAAATAACGGTTTGAAATAGCTTTTTAGCAGATATTGACACTATTTAATGTGACTGATAATATAAAAACGTCATTCCGCAAAAGGTACACCTTTTACGGAATGACGGAGGCTTTTTATATGAAAGAAATGTACGGAAACCAAGAGAAATATGCTTATGTAAGGGTGTCAAGTGACGGGCAAAACGAAGCCAGGCAACTCAAGGAAATCTATAAGCAAGGAGTACCCAAACGAAATATCATCATCGAAAAAGCCACCGGCAAAAATTTTAATCGTGGCAAATATCACGAACTTGCAAAACGGCTCAAAAGTGGTGATACTCTTTATATCGGAAGTATTGACCGCCTTGGCAGGGACTATGACGGTATTATCAGTGAATGGAGCAACCTAACTAAGGAAAAACGGATAATCGTCAAAGTCCTAAATATGCCACTCTTAAACACCGATAGGCAAAGCACCGCCTTGATTGATAAATTCGTATCAGATATTGTTTTATTAACCCTGGCTTACCAAGCAGAACAAGAATGGCACAACATCAAAGCTCACCAAAGAGCAGGCATTGCTATTGCTAAAGAAAACGGTAAACACATGGGTCGCCCTAAAGCCTCATACTCTGAATATGAAATTAGGGTAGTCAAAGATTGGAAATGCGGTATGCTCTCACTGGATGAGGCTATGAAAAAATTGGGAAGAAAAAAATCGTCGTTCTACAAATTGGTGCATGAGTTGGAAAAATGATGGTTATTAAAAAATCCCGCATGGGATTTTTTGCTTTTCTTGTGCTTATGATTTTTATAACTCTTTGCCTGTTCGCAATATCTCTTTCACAAATGGGTTATCAGTTTCTAAATCAGATGCACAAAAAGCGTGAGGTTCAATATCGAAATCCCCATACTTTCTTGATAGCCGGAACAATTCCCTTACTATAGTAAATGTATCTTGATTTTCGAAACTGCTGGAAAAAAAGCATAAATCAATATCGCTATGCATGTTGGCATTGCCTTTCGCAAATGAGCCAAACAAAAATACTTTATCAATCGGCATTGCGTTTTTTACATCGTTTACATAATCTTCTATTACATTACTTATGGCTTCATTGTCAGCAACCATGCAAAAACCTCCTTTGCCTTTTGATGATACCTTTTTGCTGCATCTTCGTTTAGCTTTTGACCTTGCTTTTCTTTGTAGTCAGTATATCGTCCACTAATGTAGAATGCTGTTAAATCTTCAAAAAATTCCTTGTAATCGTCTGAAACTTTTTCGGGCAGTTGGTTTTCAAATTTTCCAACAAGGAAACGTATATTATGGGTGCGTGGCACATTATCGTCTATATAGAGAACATATAAGCCTTTTGCAAGCTTTTCAATAGCTTGTTGGCACATAAATACAACATACAACCACCTACCACTGTTAAGCATTGCACCAGCAGTTTCCAAGTCATATTCGGCAATCTCAAGCCAATATTCATATTTTTCTTGATTGGTCATTCATACACCTCTTTATTATATTCTACTTGATTTTACTATTCTTTTCAAGAAAATTGCCCCAAAAATTAGCAATTGGGTGTGTGCAAGATATATTCACCTAAAATGGCTTGTTTACATTAATCTTGGCGTGTACCATTTTATCCCTTGAGAGGAAAATCGCTGTCCCTGCTTTAAGTAGTTTTATATCGTCTGGGTGATAGATAAATTCCCGGGTTTTTCGTAGTGAGCCAAGTTCGGTACTTTCACCCTCTTTTATCTGGTATGTAGCTTGCATAGTTTCCCTCGTACCGAAAACCCTCGCCCACGCTTCTGCATTAACCGAACTATTTTGCCTAAGTGCTATATAATTGTTACAGTTCTCGATTATCTGCTCTTTGAACTGCTCCGATACTGTATCGAGATCGGATAAACTTTGGGTCGCTAGTATGCAAGTAATATTCGCTGAGCGTGACTTATTAACTAGGTCAAGCAAAGATACCGATGCATAGACATTTATCTCATCTAGGATATAGAAGATGCGCTCTTTTTTATGTTCATAAAATTTACTTACTGCCTTTTTTTATGAATAACAATTAAATTTCCAATAAGCGGTGACATTTCAGGATATAGCAAAGGGTTTAGAATAAACAATATTACTGCATTTTCTTCTAATGCTGTATAGATATCAATGCCGGAAGCCTCAAAAACTTGCCCTAGACTGCTTTCTTTTATTGTAGCAAATCTAGCCGCAGCAGCTTCGGCTATTTTTCCGCTGATTTTAGCAAGTTCACTATCTTCGATTCGCTCGACTTTGGTAATGAGTTCTTTAACGCTTAAATCCTTACTAAGTTTATTAAAATTGTCTACAGGCAAGTAGCGGGTCAAGCTCTCTAGGGATAACTCAACCCCCTCCATTGCCAATAGTTTTAATAATCTTTGGATATACCGCTCCGTGTTATATTTATAATGTTCTTCGCTCCAGTTGGTCATGTTGATTAACATATCTTTTATAACATCGGTGCTAGTGTTTTTAAATGGGTTGTACCTATCACTTGCATCTGGCTCATTAAAATTAATGACATAGGTTTTACGCTCTGGACAAATTTTTTCTACGATATCTAAAAGAGAACCGACACCCGTGTCCCCTTTGCCGTCAACTATCAGCATGGGATAATCATACTGTACGCCTGCCTTGATAAAATTGGATATGGCTACGGTTTTTCCGCTTCCTGTTGTACCGCATATAAAAACATGCTTTGCATTACTTGGGATGCATACGCATTTTTTATTTGTTGATGTACCTATATAAACCCCTTCTTCTTCTTTTCCACTTCTATAGGTTGTTTTGGTAATCGCTCGTTTATAATCGCGCTCATAATCGAAAACATCATTTTTCGAGGTAAAGCCCTGAATAACTTTATATAGCCCGTAAAAAAGCCCGGCAATTATTACAATCACTAATACCCCCGCGATATCCATGCCTAGCATTTGATTTCCTCCAATTTTTCTATAGAAATTATTTCCATGTTGGCATACTCTTCTGCAAAATTTTTAAGAAGTCCAAAAATTTTGTTATCGCCTGTAACCCATATTTGCTGGTCATAGTTTAGGTAATTATCCCGTACATTCTTTTCTAAGTTAGTTTTAGCCTTTAAGGTAAGCTCAACTTCTACCGCATATTTTTTGCCGTGGTGCTCAAACAAAAAATCAGGATGGTGCTTTCTTGTTCCAAAGCCATCTTTGATATGTAACTCTCTTTCGCTCTTTATATCATTCAAAGAAAAGCCATAGATTGCCTTTAGATGTATCAGTATGTCTAAAACCTGTGCATCGTGGTTAATCTGCTCTAAGCGGATTTTATTTTCACGCTTGTTTGCTCCAATTAAAATCCGTCCCTTATGGGTCAAGGTATAAAGATATGGTAATCCGTACAGATATTTTTTTCTTGCTAGGTATCCACCATCAGTTAGTGCCTTTAGTCTTCGGTCACAAGCTCTCATCCCGGTGAAGCCGATTAGCTTACTAACATGTCTTCCAAAACAAAATTTAAACCTGTATACCAGTCTTAAAATCTCCAAATCTCTTTCTACTATTACCATTACATTCCCCTATCTACATTTTATTATATCTATACCTTTTGAAAAGTCCCAACACCGCAACAGAGAAAAAACACAACCTTCGTGGGGGATTGGGGATTCTTAGGGGGCTTGCCCTCTAAGACGTTTCTTTTATCAACTTTTCTTGACGGAAACAATAAAAGTAATACTTCACACACTCCCCCCAACTCCCTCTATTATTTCCCTCTTCCCCAAAGCGTTCAAAATTATTTCCCAAACTCTCCCACGCGCTCAGCCTTCTCAAATGTAATGCTCACGTAGTAAGAGATGGGTCTCGGGTGTGTTTTTCAGCCGAGACCCATTTCTTATGTAGTGATGAGAAGGCGCGGATGCAGCGCGTGAAGGGAGTTTTACATATACATTCTTGTGTCTTATATGATTAGAATGACTTTGTAATGGGCTTTTTCGCCTTATATATGCATTCCTCAAATTATTTCCCAAACTTGATGATGCACTTGGGAAATAAAATAGCTGCGAGGTTTTTCTGGCTCTAATACTATGTACTAGCCACCTTGAAATTTTACATTTAACACCTTGACTTGATAGCCTTCTTCCTTTTTAGAAGATGCCATTATCTGTTCTATGTAGTTATGCAAAAACTGCATTTTTTCGCTATTCGTTAGGGCTTGCCAATTATCACGAAAATTGGTGACTATATCATCCACTAGCAACTCTATTTCGTCTGCTTCCTCATCAAGTGGGAGATTGATAATTTGGTCAGCATATGTATTCTTTTCATTCCTTGTAATGGTTATCATTTGCTCATAATCTTCAAAGGATATTCGCTCTCCAATATAAAGATTCATCAGTTCCTTTTCACGCTTCATCAGTTTGACTATGGCGTTTTCATATTCTTCGCGAAGCAAGGCATTTATATTTTCTCGTTTGCTTTGTTCTTCGGGCAAGATTTCAGGAGTAACTGTAAAATCCTCGATATCATCCATATACTCTTCAAATGCGTTTTCGATTTTTGCATGACTGAATCTTGATGTTTTACATAAGCCTTTGGATATATTCGGGCAACGATAACCACGGCTTACTATTTTCTCGCCTTTGCTATTTACTTTGTACTCGCCATTGGTCTGCATCCTTGCTCCACACTCGGCACAGTAAAGCACCCCGCAAAAGTAATTATCTTCTTTGGGTCTTTTCGTATATGCTACACGTTTTAGATTACCCATCTTCTTTTGGGCACTATAAAATATCTCTTCACTGATAATCGGCTCATGTTTACCGTCGGCTTCAAAATAACGCTCTTCATCATCAAGCGCATATCTAACCTTACCAATGTATGTAGAGTTTGTTAGTATTCCCCTTATACTTGCGTGATGCCATGCCTCACCCCGTTTAGGCTTTATCCCCCGATGGTTTAGGTTTCTCGCTATGCCCGCATATGACATATTACCGTCAAGATACATGCTGTAAACCTCTCTGACAATTTTTGCTTCCTCGTGATTGATGGTTTGGACTTTTTCGCCGTTTTCACGGTCATAGCCATATGACATTGTTGAACCTGCAAGGGTAAAACCTTCTTTAACTTTTTTCTCACAAGCTAGTTTTACCCTTTCGATTGTATTCTCCCTCTCAAACTCGGCAAAGATGCCGATTATTTTGAGAAACATCCTACCGGATGCGGTTTGGGTGTCTATGCTCTCCATTAGCGAATTAAAGCCGCATTTTGCGTTATTAAAAAGCTCGGTTAATTCGATTAAATCTTTTGTACTTCTCGTTAGCCGGTCTATTTTATAGACTAGCACATTATTGACTTTGCCTGATTTTATATCATCTATCAGCTCATTGATTGCGGGTCTATCACTTATGTTTTTACCGCTGATGCCTTCATCAGCATAGACTTTATATAATCCCCAGTCTTTTATTTCTATGTAATTTTTTAGCTTGTCTATCTGGGCGCGGATTGAGTACCCTTCTTTGGCTTGTTCGTCTGTTGATACCCTGACGTATATAGCCGTGTTTAACATTTTATTTCCTGTCCTCCTTTGCAGGTTCGGACAAAGTTTTATTTTTATTTTTGCGCTTTTCTTTTGCTATCCTTGGGATAGATGTCTTCATAAAAAAGCTCATCATTTCCTTTTGCAACTCATCAGAGAGAACAATTTTTTGCCTGTCCTCTTTGTTAGATTTATTCATAAAGAAAAACTCCTGGGTCACATATATGTACTAAAATATACGCACAGGAGTTTTGTCCTAATTCATTATGTGAAAAAGCCTTGATTTTACTGAAGAAAAAAGCTCCACCCGCTTTTCTGATAGCTTACAGAGCCGAGCCAGTTCCAGCCGCCTCTCCAGCCGCGCCTGCGACCGCCACAGCAACGTCTTTCGCCACGACAACGACCGATGACGCCGCACATATGGGGATGCATTCCGATGCCTTCGCATCCGCCGCCCATTTCCTCAAAACCTTCACCGCCAAAGAAACCGCCGCAACATGCACTGCCGATTGGGCAAGCAGGAGGTGCGCCGATGTCGGTGATTAACTTAATGGTGCAGCCGCAAATCCCGGCAAGCACACCTGTAAAGCCATTGCCAGACAAACCACCGCTAGTGGTGAAAATAGTAACGGTTTGGCCGATATGACGTCCTAAGCTTTCAAGCAAAAATTCGCCCATGGTAATTCTCCTTTCTATGCCGGTGTGAACCAGCATTCATTGACGCAAAGCGGGTGTGGCAAAAACAGATGAACAGCGAAGAATGAACATGAAGGGAGCTATATAGTCCGCCAATAACATCTGCCCCGAGTTCCACAACCCGCCAAGCGCCTAATCTATATAAAGAGACCCGAGCACGAAGCCGCTCTGGATGCTCCTGGTACATACTATGAGATGCTGTCCCATTTTGTTACTGTTGCTTATGTAGAGGAAAACTTGGATGATGAGATGGGATATGTGGAGATTTGGTTGGCTATTCGGAAGAAGAATTATAGTTGAAAAATATACACCACAACATCTTTTCAATGCTATATTATTCTCACGCTAAAATGACACATTCTATTGGAGGGGATTATGCCTAACCTGGAAGAAATGAGTGCATTCTTTGACAGCCGCGCCGTGAGCTATAACGAAGTGCCATACACCCTGTCCAATCAAAAGCAAATGCTCCTTGCTGCTGGATTTTCAGATGTGCAAGAAGTGTGGCGGGAGGGGCATACGCTTATTCTTGTTGCAAGAAAATAGTAATAACACGCGCATGTAAAACAACGAATATATCTCTAAATATCAGCATAATCACTCGAAATTAGCCAAAAATGAAAATTAAACCTTTACCAAAAACGACAAAACGGTAATGTAGATAAACTTTGTCCCGAAACAACGAAAGCCGTAGTGCGAAAATACCTCTATATCGTCATTGCGAGGCGAAGCCGAAGCAATCCAAGAGCGGAAGAATACGTAAGTTTACTGGATTGCTTCGTCGCTTTGCTCCTCGCAATGACACGCTGCTTTCATGCTTGGTTGATGACAAATATTCCTTAAATAAACAGATAATACGAAACAACTGCATGAACCACGAAAACCACTAAATATTTTTATGTCGTTCGTGGTGATTATTCATGCTCGGTTGGTGACGGAAAATACCCGTAATGGGCGGATAGGAGAGCTTATGAAAAAGTTAATATTAGTCGAGGGACTTCCGGGAACAGGCAAAACAACCATCGCTAAGTGGTTGTCAGATTTATTGATTTCACAGGGAGAGAACACAACTCTATTGAGTGAGGGTGACGAAAGAAGCCCTTGCGATTTTTATATCACCGCCGGGATACCGAAAAACGAATTCGAATCACTCTATGATTCGCAAGAACGAGAAAATCTACTAATAAATGCATTGTCCACCGACAATTATATCTACCTACGCTTAGATAAATGCCCTGACTATGTTGCCGAAAAAATCAAACAATGGGATATGGGGGATGAAAGCAATCAATTTATAACAGTAGCAGATTATATCCCCTGTGCCTTAGAGCGGCTTGTTTATTGGGTTAATTCTCATATAAACACATCCGAAACGATTGTTATCGACGGCGGCTATTTTCAAAATCCTATTAACGAATTACTGTTTCGTCAAGGAACGGATAATGAAGTCAGAGGATTTATTAATGCCATCACTGATATATTAAAACCGTTAAATCCAGTTTGCATTTATTTGCGGCGTGATAATGCCGAGGAGGCAATCGCCTTCGCCAAAATGACAAAAGGTAAGGGCTGGGCAGATAGGGTTGATACACTGCTAAGGCAGGCTGGATGTGAAGATTTGTTTCGGCATCGTTTTGAATTAGAGTTAGAGCTCCTTCAAAATATTGAACACTTGATTTGCCATATCGACGGTGATAATTGGGAGGATGCCAAGCAGGGGCTACGGGAATGCTTTGAGATATAAAAAAGGCCTGGATAATCATACTATACGCAAGCTTGTACTGTCCTGAAAATGACAGACATCATGAACCCACGGCACCAAAGAATTACATTGCTTTGGGTGCCGCGGGCGGCATGATGTCTGTCCTGTAAAGGGACAGACCTCATTTCAATGAGCATTGTTATATAGCAGCATACCTATATAAGCATATTGTCCACTTTCCTGACAGGCAACCACCGTTCAAAAGGCATATTTGCTAAGTCTTCAGTCGCAAATGTGAAACTCACATCCAATCTATCAGCGATTTCATAACCCGAGGTTGGCAGCCATTCTGTGTAAATTCGTTCTTCATGTTTTATGGCGGATTCTATAGTTGAATGTTCATCTGCAAAAAAATTTTTGCCGGGAAACACCGCCCATGTATGTGCCGGAATAATATACTCCTTCAAGTTGCCACCTTCAGGCAATGTACTTGCAGCGGCAATCATATATTCGCAGCTATTGTCATTCCCTCGTTCAATCTCAATAGCAAAAAAGCCATTGTATATGGGTGGATGCTGAGCATTGGCAGCGGCATTTAGTTCTTTGCATAATGGGCCGATGTCTACATAGTCGCCATCTGCGTCCTTTGGCGCACCCTCAAACAATACTTTCATCCATAGGGCCTCACCCTCTTCGTAAGCTTCTGTTATGTCGCTACTAATTGGTGCGGACACACCCAAAACACGGATTGGGTCTTTCTTTTCAATTCTAAATTCCATTTCTTCAACTCCAAGTGCGAACTTAAACTTCAAAAGAGCGCAAAATTCTGCGTTGAACCTTCGCAGAACTTTTGCGCTAAAATGTAGTTTAAGTTCGCACCTTTTGCAATTAGTTTGAAGCTGATGACAGGATAGGATTTCAGCAAAGCACCCGCCTCTTTTGCCTTTGATGGCGCAATGCCGTGTATGCTTTGAAACGCACGGTTAAAGGCCGTAGGGGACGAATAACCATATTTGAGGGCTACATCAATAATTTTTTCTCCACTTTGCAAGTCAACCGCCGCAAGGGACATTTTTCTGCGCCTAATGTATTCAGGCAACGGCACACCGGCAATGTAGGAAAACATTCGCTGGAAGTGATATGAGGAACAGCAGGCAACTTTTGCCACCTGCACATAGTCAATTTCCGACCTCATATGTTCTTCCATATAAGTAATAGCCTTGTTTAGATGCTGAATCCAGTCCATTATCTCAACTCCTGGTGTTATAGCGAATTAAATGAGAAACAGTCCAGGCCGAGCCGAAAGTCACGAACGCTTCTATACGTTTTCGGCAACAGGCTGGATGATTTCGAATTAATTCGCTTTAGTATAATTTGCTCAAAATAATTTATCCTCTCTTTTTTGTGCTCATAAAAGAGAGGATACTCGTTTCCATAAACTATGTAAAAGTACGACTGCGTGTTCAGGTGTAATTGAGGGTGCATTCAAAATGGGATTAGCTTTAAGTCATTGCCTTGTGCCATCGCCTAAACAGGCAAAATCAACTGTCTATATTTAGAAAATCAGAAAATCTGTTTTCAAGGCTTCCTACGATTGTATTGACGATAATATAGAGGGGATGTTTGGGTTTTTGAGTTGATATAATCACACAATTTCCAAATGCCTTTCGTATTAGATGCATATTGCATGTAGATATGTTATAGTTGTGGTTCAGAGTTGAGAAGCAATTATGGTTTATATAACAAAAGCCATTTGTTGATTTAATTGAAATATTCACCCTGAAGGAGAGTGCTTAATTATGCTGAATAAAGTCCAAGAAAAATCATATAAATTAATTCAGGCAGATGCACGATTTGTATATACGCTTACAAGAATACTTAGAAGTCCTAATGCCCCCAAAAGCAATTACATTATGATGCTACAACCTTTTATCGGGCTCTTTGCTGATGGTTCAGAACAATGGGGGCGGAAAGTCGGAATAGACACGCCAGTTTTTACGGAAAAAGAGAAAAACCATTATACGGAAATGCGTAACTCGATAAAATTGTTTGATATGAACTATGATGAGTTATTCAACAAATTAAGAAACGCCCTTAATGAAAGTGACAAATATTTTTATGATACTCGTACTCTTAGGTCTAAATTGAGTGGATTATATTATAATGCTGGAGTAGATTTGCAGGGCAACACTTTTTGTGGCAATACTATTTTGTGTTCACTTTACACGCCTTTTTACAAGTTCAGCGATGAGCAATATGGTACTTACATAAAGGATACAAGTATAGTTGCGGGCAAGTTGGCGGCAGTGTATGGTGGTAATAGCACTCTGCCTTACCATGTTAATGGCAATTTAACATTTAGATATGAGGATTATCATTTTTTTAGTGCATGTCCTCGCGATATTAACAGTTATGACGATTTTATATTATTCTCTATATTGTGTAGCGTAAATTTTATAAGAGTCTTCATAAATCAATATTTTGTTGACGAATTTCCTACAAAATTACGTTTTGCATATCTACAATATTATTACCTAACTACCTTAATTCCACAGATGAACCAAAAACTCGCAACCAATTTTACAATCAATCTTCAATACAAAAATGATAAGTTTAGAAATTGTATGGCTCATTATGGACTCGGTGTAGCCCTTAAAGAAACGGATATCATTGAGAGTGATATGTTTTTTGGACTTTCAAATCAACTTTTAGATATGTCGTACACTGAGATAAAAACAGCGATTTACTCTGAGTTAGATTTATTTTCAGAACAATTAACGGAGCATCTGCTTGCATAGTACCTTAAAACTTGGACTATCCCTTTAACTATTCAGTGAACCCTTCTCTGCTTACTTATAAAATGCGTCGCAAGCAAAAAAGTCTAAGAAACTGGTAATTTCATAGACTTTTACAATTATTTTAAAGCTAACATCCAACCGGGATTGTCTTATCGAAGACAACCCCCTTATGTTTAATGTAATTACTATGTCAGCCCTACGGCTGCTTCCCGATATATGCCAAAATCCCGCCATCTACATAAAGGATATGACCGTTTACAAAATCCGACGCCTGGGACGCCAGGAAAACTACCGGCCCTTGCAAATCCCCTGGGGTACCCCAGCGGTTTGCCGGGGTTTTGGCTACTATAAAGCTGTCGAAGGGGTGTGGACTGCCGTCTGCCTGGGGTTCGCGTAGCGGTGCGGTCTGTGGCGTTGCGATATACCCCGGGCCTATACCGTTGCATTGGATATTGGCATGGCCGAACTCTGAGCAGATATTCCTTGTAAGCATCTTAAGACCGCCCTTGGATGCTGCATAGCCAGAAACAGTCTCCCGACCCAGCTCGCTCATCATAGAGCAGATGTTGATTATCTTGCCATGGCCTTTTTCTATCATCCCTGGGATAACGGCCTTTGCCATTATAAATGGCCCATTGAGATTGATATCCACTACCTGGCGGAAGTCATCTGCTGTCATATCCAGCATTGGAATGCGTTTTATTATCCCGGCGTTGTTTACCAAGATATCAATTATGCCTACATCTTTGCGGATTTGCGCGACCATGTTTGCTACGGCCTTCTCGTCGGTTACGTCGCATACATAGCCTTTGGCGGTGATTCCTTCCGCTTCGTATGCTCGTAGGCCTTTTTCCATATTTTCTTGGTTGATTTCGTTAAAGACAATCGTAGCACCAGCACGGGCAAGGGCCGAGGCCATTGCCTGGCCTATCCCATGGGCACCACCGGTTACTAAGGCGATTTTGCCGTCTAGTCGGAAAATATTCGTGTCAAAGATTTGAACCACCTCCAAAAACCAAACCCTCTGTCATCCCGGGCTTGACCCGGAATCCCCCGACCTTTGTTAAAAGTCTAATGGGACCCCGGCTCGAGGCCAGGGTGACGGGCTTTTATTTTAAATTCTCCATAGCCACAACATCCATATCGGTAAATGTAATATTCTCGCCACACATTCCCCATATAAATGTATAGCTCCCGGTCCCCGCTCCCGCGTGGATAGACCAACTTGGGGAAAGCACCGCTTCTTCATTGGCAACGATAATATGTCTGGTTTCGTCCGGTTGGCCCATCAGGTGGACTACCCTGGCATCTGGTGCCATATCAAAATAGAAGTACGCCTCCATACGCCGTTCGTGGGTATGGCAGGGCATTGTGTTCCATACGCTGCCTGCCTCAAGGATGGTCATACCCATTACCAATTGGCAGGTTTCCACTACATCTGGGTGGAGATATTGATTGATTGTGCGCTTGTTGGAAGTCTCATGGCTCCCCAGATGCACTTTTTTTGCACCTTCCAAGGTAATAAGAGTGGAGGGATAGGGGTGATGAGCTGGTGCAGAATTGAAATAGAATTTTGGAGGCGTAGCGGGGTCATCAGCGGTAAACTTTGCGGTTTTTACGCCCTTGCCGATGTATAGGCCATCCTGGAATCCCATAGGGAACTCCTTGCCATCAAGGACAACCTTGCCCTTGCCACCGATATTAATGATGCCCCCCTCGCGACGCTCGAAGAAGGAATCCACACCCATTTCCTTGCCAGCGGTAAGCTCCAAAGGCTTGTCTGTGGGCATGATTCCCCCCACGATTATCCTGTCTATATGGGAATAGACCAGGTTGACCTCTCCAGGGACGAAAACCGGCTCAATAAGGAAATGCTCGCGCAATTCCGTTGTAGAATAGTGCATTACATCATCTGGGTGATTTGAATAACGGGTTTCTAGTTTCATTTTGTACTCCCTTCATATAAAAAAATTAATTAAAATCGGAAGAAAAACGCCTTTATCGATATCATCAAAACCGAACAAGTCCTTATATTAGCGAATTGCCCTGTCAACCGACATGTAATTTAGCCGGAAGAAAAACGCCTTTGGCCCTATCATCAAAACCGATTGGGGGATGTCGAGGACGCCCCCCTACGGTTTACAGTGCTCCGTCACTGCGGAATTGCTCTGCCATTACGGCAGCTGACAGGAACGTAAGTGCCAGCCCCTGGCCCCAGCCTTGTATCCAATCCCGGCTGATATTTCTATATCCTTCTCGGTCTTTCATGATGGCGGTGCCACCAGACACATTTTGGACTCGTCCGTCTGAGGATATATTATCAAGCACCCCTTGTAAAGCGGCTTGCACATATTTGCGATGGAGGGGGTTGCCTCGCGCTGTCATTGCGGCGGCTATGCCGCAGGATGCGGAGATTTCTTCGTAGCTGTCTGGGTCATCAAGTAAGGTGCGCCATAGGCCGTTTTCCGTTTGCAGTAGTTTGAGAGCGGCTAGCTGCTCGTTAACAGACCCGGCTACATCCATAAATCTTGGATACAAATATGCTTCAGGTAAGTAATGCCCAACCTGGCTCATTGTATATGCAGCCCACGCGTTGGCACGGCCCCAGAAAAAACCACTCATATGATTCTGGGTAATATTATTATATCCGTGATACCAGAGCCCCATTGTCGGGTCTTGTAGGTACTTGATATGCCAGTAATACTGATTGAGGGCGTCGTTTTTCAGGTCTTCGTCTTGCATTTTTACACCCATACGCAGCATAAATAGTGCCGCCATAAACAGGGTATCAGCCCAGGCCTGTTCTGGGAAGTCGTTTTTCGCGCTTACGGTATGTTGGATTACACCGTCGCCAAAGCGTGGGGCCTTGTTACGGAGATAGTCCAATTTTTTGAGTGCGATTTCCCAGTAAACCTCATCTTCTGTTTCTTCGAATAGGGTAATCATGGAATGACCCATGGCGCAGGTATTTACTGTGGAAACCGGGGGTAGGCCTAGCTCACGGTATTCATCTATGCGAGCTTTTAGCAGGTCGAGATATTTTTTCTCCCCTGTCGCTTTGTATGCCTCGCAAATGCCATAATAAGCCACACCACAGGGCCAATCCCAGGTTAGGTCCATTCTCATGGTGCGGTCCACGACTTTTTCAATTATGGGTAGTAGCTGGTTCATATTTCGATTTCCCTCATTTCATATGGTTTCAATTGAGCCGAATACTCCTGCTCATTCCATCTGCATGAGGCAGCCTGAGGAGCATCTATGTTATTAATCATAATTATTTTCCCTGGGAACACTGTGCATTCCACATTTGGATTGTCGGAAACGCCTTCTGCCAAAGTGATAAAATTAATTAGATTCATCAAATCCCGAGTGGCAGCGGGACTGTATTTAAAGTCCGCCAGATATATCCCCCTACCCTTGCCGAAATCATTTACCACAACAGTGGGAATATCACCATCCGCGGAAAGCACTCGAGCTTTGCCATCTGTCAAGATTACATCCTTGCGGGTTTTATACATAGAGGAAACTGAATTCTCCGATTCAAATTTCCATCGCCCATGACAGGCTTTTTCTCCATTATCAATGTCGACACCTAGTACATGGGCCATTCGCAGATAGGTCGCATAGCCTGGGATGGCACTGGGTTCCTTTATTCCTATAAACATTCCTCCGTCATATACCCACTGGGTTAGGGTCTCCACAATGCTTTCATCTTCCCAGCAGGCGCCACCGCTCCAGGCAGTACCCGCTTCACCGGCATTGATAATAACGTCAAGTCCTTCGGGTATCTCGTCATCAAAGGAGAAAAACTCCACATCGTAGGGCAGCCCAGAAAGTGCCTCTAACACATGAATAAGCACAAAATTGTCTGTCTCATGAAAATGACCAGAAAGAGTCCACGAACGCAGTTTGCCCCAGGCATGGAGTATCCCTATCTTGGGCTTTAGCACAGCAGGAGTACCTGTTTCATGGAGGGTAGAAATCTTGTCAAACTCCATAAGAATCTGGTCCATTGCCTTTATGAAATCCGGATAGCCTTCTGTTAAACTCAAATACCCACCAAGGCCGCAACGCTCGATTTTCTTACGAAGCAAGGCCCTGCGGGTATTCACCCAGTAGCCCATGGCATCCCTGCCGGGCTGTCCTCCAGGGGAAAAAGTAGGCGCGCCTCCAAGCCCCACGGGAAAGAGATATGGATGAAAACGGATTTCATGTACCGGGGCTGGCACATCGGCACAAAGGCGCACTTCATATCCGGAAAATACACATTTGATAATTCCGTCAAAGGCCATTTCATGGAATTTTCCGCTATAGGGCTCCATACCAACCCAGGAATCATCGTAAAAAACATAGGCCTTTTTACCTGCGGTGTGGATTATATCCACCAGCTCTCGAGTGGCACGGCGCACAAATGAACCGATAAACTCCATCCAATCGCGCTTTTTTTGACTTGGAAGTCGATGGGTCGCGCAATACTTGCCTTGCCGTACAAAGTCCTCCGCTGTAAGGCGATAACCGTATTCGATTGCGAAATCATCCAAAGCCTCGGGGCATACGGTAAAGTCATAACTGGCCCAATCTACAAAGAGATGACGATTTCTTGGGTCTGAGCCCCAAATCCACGCAAAGTTATAAAACAACGCGGTAAAGCGCACCACATCTGAGTGGGGATGCTCCTTACACCAAGTTACAAACCAGCCCTTAAGATAATCCATACACCCCGGCGCGTAGGGATTAAGCTGCATCAGCTTTTCCTTATCCCAGTTATTGGTGGTATGGTTGTACATAGAAATCTCTTCCCAGTCCCGCCAGGCCAGGAAGCTTACGGTATATTGCCTAAAGGGGGTGGTCTTTATAGTCACAACCCCATCGGCATAGCTCCAATCAGAAACAGGCACATCGGCGGTACGGTCATAGACCTGCCAATAGGGTAATGCATTCTCACTATCATTGACGCTAAACTGATCTTGAAAGAACCCGTCCAGCAGCCGGATTTTAAGCTCATCGCCTGTAGCTGTTACAGGTGCCGTGGATAGGAAGTTCTGCTGCCGGGCATTCATATTCTCCCGTATCCAGGGATTATGCTCACGTATCGGGCATATGGTGGAGTAAATCTGATATCCCGCCTCAAGTATTTCCTTGGACAGGGCTGTACCATCACTGTCCCGGATTACATCCGCCCCCCAACGCTTTGCCAAATCCAAGGTCAGCTTTTCATATCCCGTTTCACCGGGCAGAGTAAAATTCATATTATCATCCCTTTAAACCTGTCGTACTTATACCCTCGACCAGGCCATTGTTCATTGGAGCTGTCTCATTAAGCATTTTTATGAATAATTATGCACTTGCCTCGTCGTTGCGAGGAGCGAAGCGACGAAGCAATCCAGCAAATCAAACCTTCTGGATTGCTTCGCTTTGCTCGCAATGACAG